>NZ_JBQYLP010000004.1:0-113782 GCF_052683555.1 Burkholderia sp. BC1 | reverse complement strand
AGGTTCTGCGCGTTCACGGCATTGACGACGTCGGCCGGCGTGAGGCCCTTCGCGCGCAGCGCCTGCGGATCGATGTCGATCGCGACGACGCGCGTGCGGCCGCCGTACGGAAACGGAATCTGCGCGCCCGGAATCGTGATCAGCTGCGGGCGCAGGAAGTTCAGCGCGATGTCGCCGAGCGACTGCTCGCTGAGCGTCTTGCTCGACAGCCCGAGCTGGATTACCGGAATGCTCGACGCGGAATACGTGATCACGAGCGGCGGCGTCGCGCCCTGCGGCATCTGCCGCACGATCGCCTGCGCCGAGGCGACCGTCTGCGCGATCGCGGTCTGCACGTTGGCGCCGGGCTGCAGGAACACCTTGACGACGGCGATGCCCGGCAGCGACGTCGACTCGATGTGCTGGATGTTGTTGACGGTCGTCGTCAGCGAGCGTTCATGCACGGACGTGATGCGGTCGCTCATCTCCTTCGCGGAGAAGCCGTTGTACGACCAGATCACGCTGACCACCGGAATGTTGATCGACGGCAGCACGTCGACGGGCGTGCGCATCAGCGCAAGCGGCGTGGCCAGCACGATCATGATGGCCATCACGATGAACGTGTACGGGCGCCTGAGCGCGAGATTGACGATCCACATGGAGGGGGGCGGGCAGGCGGCGGTCAGGCGGCGGTGACGGGAACCCGAATGATAGGGGCGCACGCGCGACGGTTTGCTGGCGCGAAACTGGCGGATCCGTCAGTTTCGCGCGCGATGCGCCGGCCGGCGTCGATCGCGTGCACGGTCAGATCTGTTCGAGCCCGACGCGCGCGAGCGCGGCCGGATCGACGACGTCGATCTGGTTGTACGCGAGCCGCAGCACGCCGCGCCGTTCGAGCTGCTGCAGCGCCTGGTTGATCCGCTGCCGCGACACGCCGACGAGCATCCCGAGCTCCTCCTGCGAGATCGCGAGCGAGCGGCCGGTGTCGGGATACAGATCGGGGTTGAACAGCTGCGCGAGCGCTTGCGCGACGCGCGCGTCGACGTCGAGCAGCCGGCTGTTCTGGATCGACGCGATGAATTCGCCCATCCGGTTGTTCAGCTGATGAATCACGAAGCGCGTAAACGGCAGGCTGCTGTCGAGCAGCGCGTGGAACGTGTCGGCCGGCACGAACAGCACGGTCGAGCGCTGGATCGCGACGACTTCGTACTTGCGCGGCTCGCGCTTGATCACGCTGCCTTCGCCGAACCAGCCGCCGGACGGCACGCCGGAAAACGTGCAGCCGCGGCCGGACGCGTTGAAGATCGCGAGCTTCAGCAGCCCGCGGTGCACGCCGATCCAGTATTCGGACGGCGCGAGCCGCTGCGCGATCACGCTGCCCGCGTCGTGACGCTCGGCGCGCGACTGCGCGAGCACGCGCGCCTGATCGGCGGGCGCCAGCGCACGAAACCATGCGCAGGCGCCGAACAGCGCCGACAGCGGCGGCAGCGGGCCCGTTTCCGTGGGGAGATCCGCGGTGCGGAGGCAGGCGTCGGATGCGTCGTGCATGAATGCGGGTTTGCGAGGATAGGGATAACGCGAGGCGCCCGGTCGGCACTCTGTCGTTTCGATGACAGACGGCTCACAATAGCGCCCGTTAGGCTGTCGGCAATTGAACCACATCAAAACGATCCGGGGGGCAGGCCGTTCGGATCGACACGGGAGACAGGATCATGACGCAGATGTTCGAGGCCGGGCTCGGCCGCCGCGAGGCGAACTACGTACCGCTGACGCCGATCGATTTTCTGGTGCGCTCGGCCGAAGTCTATGGCGATCGCGTCGCGATCGTGCACGGCGACGTGCGGCGCACCTGGGCCGAAACCTACGCCCGCGCACGGCGCCTCGCGAGCGCGCTCGCGGCGGCGGGCGTCGGGCGCGGCGAGACGGTCGCCGCGCTGCTGCCGAACATTCCGGCGATGGTCGAAGCGCACTTCGGCGTGCCGATGGCGGGCGCGGTGCTCAATACGATCAACACGCGGCTCGACGCCGCGTCGGTGCTGTTCATGCTGCGTCACGGCGAAGCGAAGGTGCTGATCGTCGATACCGAATATGCGGACATCGCCCAGCGCGCCGCGCAGGAATTGCCGGGGCTGAAGCTCGTCAGCGTCGCGGATGCGATGCCGGCCGACCCGGCGCGCTTCGCGGGCGCGATCGACTACGAGGCGTTCGTCGCGAGCGGCGACCCCGACTACGCATGGCATCCGCCGGCCGACGAGTGGGAAGCGATCGCGCTGAACTACACGTCGGGCACGACCGGCGATCCGAAGGGCGTCGTCTATCACCACCGCGGCGCGTATCTCGCGGCGATCAGCAACATCCTCGAATGGGACATGCCGAAGCACGCGGTGTATCTGTGGACGCTGCCGATGTTCCACTGCAACGGCTGGTGCTTTCCGTGGGCGGTCGCCGCGCGCGCGGGCGTGAACGTCTGCCTGCGCAAGTTCGACGCGAAGACGGTGTTCGACCTGATTCGCCGCGAGCGCGTCACGCATTACTGCGGCGCGCCGATCGTGCAGAGCGCGATCGCCAACGCGCCGGCCGAGCTGCGCGAGGGCATCGACCATACCGTGCACGCGATGGTCGCCGGCGCAGCGCCCGCGCCCGCCGTGATCGCGAAGATGAAGGAGATCGGCTTCGATCTGCTGCATGTGTACGGACTGACCGAGGTGTACGGCCCGGCCACCGTGTGCGCGAAGCAGGCGCACTGGGACGCGCTGTCCGACGACGAGCGCGCGCGGCTGAACGCGCGGCAGGGCGTGCGCTATCACCTCGAAGCGGGCGCGACGGTGCTCGATCCCGACACGATGGCGCCGGTGCCGGCCGACGGCGAGACGCTCGGCGAAATCATGTTCCGCGGCAACATCTGCATGAAGGGCTACCTGAAGAACGAGAAGGCGACCGACGAGGCGTTCCACGGCGGCTGGTTCCATACCGGCGATCTCGGCGTGCTGACGCCGGACGGCTATATCCGCATCAAGGATCGCCGCAAGGACATCATCATCTCGGGCGGCGAGAACATCTCGAGCATCGAGGTCGAGGACGCGCTGTACCGGCATCCGGCCGTCGCGGTCGCGGCGGTCGTCGCGATGCCGGACCCGAAGTGGGGCGAGGTGCCGTGCGCGTTCGTCGAGCTGCGCGACGGCGCGAGCGCGACGGAGGAGGAGATCGTCGCGCACTGCCGTCAGCTGCTCGCCGGCTTCAAGGTGCCGAAGGCCGTGCGGTTCGGCGAACTGCCGAAGACCTCGACCGGCAAGATCCAGAAGTTTCAGCTGCGCCATGCGGTCGGTTCGGCCGGCGCGATCGATCTGGCCGGCGACAAGAAATAGGCAATAGGCGCGCGGCCGTGCGGTGCCGCTCACGCGTCCTGCGCGAGCCGGAACACGCTGACCGCATCGGACAGCTGCGCGGCCTGGTCGCGCAGCGCGACGGCCGCGCGCTCCGCATCGGAGATCAGCGTCGCATTCTGCTGCGTCGCTTCGCCGATCTGCGCGACCGCGACGTTGACCTGCTCGATGCCCGTCGACTGCTCGCGCGACGCGGCGCTGATCTCGCCGATCAGCGTGCGCACCTGATCGACGCGCGCCACGATGTCGCGCATCGTGCCGCGTGCGGCTTCCGCGATCCGGTAGCCGTGTTCGACGGTCGTCGACGATTCGGCGCTCAGCGCGTCGATTTCCTTGACGGCCGCCGCGCTGCGCTGCGCGAGCGCACGCACCTCGGCCGCGACGACCGCAAAGCCCTTGCCGTGCTCGCCCGCGCGTGCCGCTTCGACGGCCGCGTTCAGCGCGAGGATGTTGGTCTGGAACGCGATGCCTTCGATCGCGCTCGTGATTTCGGCGATCCGGCGCGTCGTGCGGCCGATCTCGTCCATCGTCGCGACCACGCGCTGCACGGCCTCGTCGCCGCTCGTCGCGGCGACCGCGGCGTCCGCGACGAGCGTGTTCGCCTGCGCCGCATGCTCGGCATTCTGCTGCACGGCGGCCGTGATCTGCTCCATGCTGGCGGCCGTCTGTTCGACGCTGCTTGCCTGCGTCGCGATCCGCGCGGCGATGTCGCCGCTGCCGGCCGCGATGCCGACCGTGCCGCGCGCGATGTCGGCCGAACCGCTGCGCACTTGCGCGACGATCTGCGCGAGCCCGTCGCCGATCCCGTCGACCGCCTGTACGAGCCGGCCGATTTCGTCGTGGCCGATGGCGTCGCGCGCGGCGCCGTCGCGGATCCGCACGCTGAGGTCGCCGGCCGCGTAGCGCTCCGACGCGCGTGCCGCCGCATCGAGCGGCCGGCTCACGACGCGGCGCACGACGAACGCGAACAGCACGGCGAACGCGACGACGAGCACCGCGCCGATCAGCAGGAAGCGGTTGCGCGTCGCGCGCATGTCGGCGAGCAGTTCGTCGTCGAGCGCGACGCCGCCGACGAGCCACTGCCACTGCGGAATCGTCGTAAACGACACGAATTTGTCGGTCGGCCCCGCGTCGTGCGCGGCGGGATCGGTCGACGTGTACGCGAGACGGCCTTCGCCGGCCGCGAGCATCTGCGTGTACGGCGCGCGGGCGTCGTCGGCGCGCTGGCCGGCCGCGTCGGGGTGAACGACGAATGTGCCGCGCGATGCGCCGCGCGACGCGTCGAGCACGAAGTAGTAGCCGTTGTTGCCGATCTTCAGCGCGCGGATGCCGTCGCGGACGAGCTGCAGCTCGGCGCCGACGTCGATGCCGACGAACAGCGCGCCGATCACGCGGCCCGTCGCGTCGGTCACAGGCTTGTACTGCGTGATGTACGGGCGGCCGAACAGGTTCGCGAGGCCCGTGTAGGTGCGCCCGGCGACGAGCGGTGCATACGCGGGGCCGGCGCGGTCGAGCCGCGTGCCGATCGCGCGCGTGCCGTCCTGCTTTTTCAGCGACGTCGTCACGCGCACGAAGTCGTCGCCGTCGCGCGCGAAGATCGTCGCGATCGCGCCGCTTTTCTTCAGGAACGCATCCGGAATCGTGTAGTCGAGGTCGAGCACCTGGCCGCCTGCGGACAAGGTCGGCGCGGCCACGCCGCCGATGTCGACGGTGTGCGTCGGATCGAGCGCGAAATCGGGCGGCAGGAAACTTTCGAACAGCGACATCGCACGCGTCGCTTCGGCCGACAGCGCATTGTCGAACAGCCCGACCATCGCGCGGATCGACTGCTCCTTGTCGGCGATGCGTGCGTGCGCTTCTTCGGCGAGCTGCCGGCCCGCGAAGTGGGCGAGCGCCCATGCGAAAACGGTGAACAGCAGCGCGACCAGCACGCACGCCAGCGTGGCAAGGCGAGTGCCGACGCTCACCCGGCCCAATTGAATTGTTCTCATACGGCATCCTGAGTGGGGAGGGAGAGGGGCGGAACGCACGCGTCACCGCTCGTCGCCGTTTCAACGGCAAGTTCGGCGGATTCTTTAGCGGGGGCCCGCGCGCGTGCGCGGATGCAAGGAGGATCGGCGGGCGGAGGGACGGCCGGCTGCGCTCAGTGCAGCACGAGCCACGCGATCGCGAGATACCGCCCGACCTTCGCGATCGTCACGATCGCGAGGAAGCTCGGCAGCGGCTCGCGCAGTACGCCGGCGATCATCGTCAGCGGGTCGCCGATCACCGGCGCCCAGCTGAGCAGCAGCGACCAGCGGCCGTAGCGCGCATACCAGCGTTCGGCGCGCGCGAGCGCCGACGCCTTGACGGGAAACCAGCGGCGCTCGCGGAACCGTTCGATGCCGCGACCGAGCGCCCAGTTCAGCGTCGAGCCCGCGACGTTGCCGAGGCTCGCGACGAGGACGAGCGCCCACACGGGTTCGCGCCCGGCGAGCAGCAGGCCGGCGAGGACGGCTTCGGATTGCAGCGGGAACAGCGTCGCGGCGAGCATCGATACGGCGAACTGGCCGCCGTAGGTGAGCAGTTCGGGCATCGCGCGATTGTACCGGGCGCGCTGCCGGCGGCGCGGACCGTGCCTTCGGACGGCGACGCGCGGTCGCGCGCGCTCAGTTCCAGCCGACCATGATCGCGCCCATGCCGACGAGCAGGCCGCCCGTCACGCGGTTCATCGCGCGCATCCGCGCGGGCCGCTGCAAGGTGCGGCTGAGCCGGTGCGAGAACAGCGCCATCGACGCGACGCCGCCCGCGAACAGCAGCGCGAACGTCGTCGCGAGCAGCAGGTACTGGGCGTTGAGGCTCCAGCCGGCGTCGGGGTGGATGAATTGCGGAAAGAACGACGGGAAGAACAGCAGCGTCTTCGGATTGAGTCCGGACGTCGCGACGCCGCGCCAGAACAGCGCGCGGTCGGTGTCGGACGGCGCGGCGTCGGCTGCGGCGGTCGCATTGGCGGCGGACGCGTTCGCCGGCGTGCGGCTCAGCCATTGCTTCGCGCCGAGCCAGACGAGATAGGCGGCGCCGGCCCAGCGCAGCACGGCGAGCGCGCGCTCGTCGAGATGGACGAGCGAGTTCAGGCACAGCGCGGTGAGCGCCAGTTGCAGCAGCACGGCGAGCGTGCCGCCCCAGACGCACGGCAGCGCGCGACGCCAGCCCGCGCGCAGCGCCTGGTTCATCGTGAGCAGGTTGACGGGGCCGGGGGCGTAGACGAGAACGACGGAAGCAGCGACGAACGACAGGTAAAGCTGGAACGACATGACAGGAAGCGCAGGAACGGGACGGGCGCCGCGCGCCCGATCGGATGGACGGGCGCGCGGCGGGCATTCGCATGCCTGCGTGACCGGCGCCGCAACTCGTGATCGCGGCCGCGCGTTCCGCGCGAAAGGGTTGTCGCGGGGAACGTGCCGGGCAACAGGCATGGAGAAAATGTATCAGCCGCGCAGGTTAAAAGGCTTCCTGTTTTCCAGCAAAACGAGACCGAAACCGGAACGTCGTTCGGATAGAATCGGGATTTTCAGTAGAAGATTCTTTTGATCATGGCTACACGCGAACGCTCGCCGAAAACGCTCGACAGTCAGGACCGCAAGATCCTGAGCGCGCTGCAGAAGAACGCGCGGCTCTCGAATGCGGAACTCGCGGAACAGATCGGCATGTCGACGACCGCATGCTGGAACCGCACGCGGCAACTCGAACTCGACGGCTATATCGACGGTTATGTCGCGCTCGTGAACCAGCGGATGCTCGGCTACGCGGACATCGTGATTCTGGAGGTCACGCTCGACCGGCACGAGGACGACGCGCTCGCGCGCTTCGGCGCCGAGCTCGCGGCGCTGCCGGAGGTGCTCGAGGCGTATCTGGTGTCGGGCGAATACGACTACTGGATCAAGGTCGCGGTGGACGGCACCGCCGGCTACGAGCGGTTCCTGCGCGAAAAGCTCTACCGGATATCGAGCATCCGGCACAGCCGCTCGATGTTCGCGCTGCGCTGCATGAAGGACGTGCCGTCGATCCAGGTTTGAGCGTAGCCGCGCGCGACGGCGCGGCGAACGCGAAAAGGCCGGCGAGCGGGCCGCCGGCCGGGCCGTGGCCGCTCAGCGCGGCAGGCGCGCGTGCGCTTGGGCGATGACTTCGCAGTTTTCGAGGTGCAGGGCCCAAGCTTCGGCAAGCAGCGCGCCCAGACGCGACAGCCAGCCAGTCGATTCGGTGGAACGGTCGGAGACGTTAGTCGTTTGCATCACGAAGCCTCATTGAGGTGGTGAGTTAGGGAATACCCTAATGATAGAGGAAGCCCACCGCTTTGTGAAATGCGATTTCGTTATATGAGAATTTCTGACAAAATGCGTTGCTGCTTTGCAACATGAACGCACGTCGCGCGGCTCGCGCCGCGCCGTGCGGGCACGCCGCCGCGCCGCGGCGGGCGCGCTGCCCGCACGGGACGGTGTACGACGATCGAAAGAGATAGAAGAAGCGCCGCGGCCTTACGCGCCGATCCAGCCGAAGCGCCAGGACAGCCGCCGCGTCGCGGCCAGCAGCGTCTGCGCGAGCGCGCTGTCAGGCCCGCGCGGGAAGCCGTGCGACGACCCGATGATCGCGATCACGAGCCGGATGCTGCCCGTGTGATCGAATACCGGCGCGGCGACCGTCGCGATGCCGGGCACCGGCGCATCGAACGCGAAGTCGACGCCGGCCGAGCGAATCGCCGCAAGCCGCTCGCGGAAGGCCGCGTCGGGTGGCGTCGCGCGGCCGGCCAGCCGTACCGGCTCGTTCGCGAGCAGGCCGTCGAGCACGTCGTCCGACATGCCGGCCGCGAAGCTGCGGCCGATCGCCGTATGGACCAGCGACATCACGGTGCCGACCTGCAGGCTCACATGCTGCGGCCGCGCCGATTCCTCGAGCCGGATCACGGTCGGGCCGAGCGGCCCGAGCGTCGCCGCCGCGACGCTCAGGTCGGTTGCCGCCGCGAGCGCGACGATTTCGGCTTCCGCGTCGCGCGTCGGCGATACGCGCTGCATCGCGATCAGGCCGAGCGCCTGCGCAAGCGGGCCGCCGTCGAAGCAGCCGGCCTCGTCGCGGCTCAGCAGGCCGATCTTCTGCAGGCTGACCAGATGCGGGAACGCCTTCGCCGCCGGCATTGCGGCGGCGGCCGCGAGATCGCGCAGCGGCAGCGCGCGGCCTGCCGACACGAGCGCGAGCAGCAGTTCGCCCGTGCTGTCGAGCGCGTTGATCCCGCGCTGCGCCCTCGCATCGTCGGCGAGCGCGGGCGGCACGCGCGCGACGCTCGCCGCGGCGGCCGGCGGCGCGATGTCCTGCGCGGCGCCCAGCGACGCGGTGGCCTGCCGCGCCGCGTCGCGCAACGCGGCCGCGACCGGGCCGTCCCAGCCGACGTCGATCGATTCCGACGAACCGATGACGGTCAGCGCGAGCTGCAGGCGTCCGTCCGCATCGAACACGGGCACGCACATCGCACTGACGCCCGGGCTCGGCAAATCGACACTGCGCTCGATGCCGCGCGCACGGATCGCGTCGAGTTCGGCCTGCCGCGCGCCGGCGTCCGGCGTCGGCTGCGGCGTGCGCTCGAAACCGGCGAGCGCATCGCCGGCGCCGGCCTGGCTGGCCGCCATCGCCGCGAGTTGCGCGGGATCGCCGAACGCGCGGAACACGCGGCCCGTCGCCGTCGTGTCGAGCGACATCACCGACCCGACATGCAGGTTCACATGCAGCGGATAGCCGCCGTGCTCGATGCGCACGATCGTCGGGCCGAGCGCGCCCGGCACCGACAGCGCGACGCTGAGCCCGACCGTTTCCGCGAGCCGTGCCGCATGCGGCAGCGTCGCGCGATACGCGGGCTGACGCTCGATCGACATGAGCCCGAGCCGCAGCGAGAGCGGGCCCGGCTCGTAGTTGCCGGTAATCGCGTCGCGCTTCACGAGCGCGAGCCGCGTCAGACTGACCAGATACGTATGCGCCTGCGCGGTCGACAGATCGGCCGCGGCCGCGAGCTCCGACAGGCCGAGCGGCTTGCGCCGGCGCGCGAGCGCATCGAGCAGCCGGCCGCCGACCTCGACGCTCTGGATGCCGCGCTGCGCCTTCGGCGCGTCGTCGGCGCTGACTTCGTGGTTCTGCACGCGTTGATCTTCCGTAGACGAAACCCCGCATGGTATCCGACGCCATTTACAGCGTTGGTCCACAGGTTTACCCGTATTAGACAATAGCAAGCGACTTTGTCATTGACAAATAATCGTTGCAAGACGATGATCGGCGCATTCCCCTCAACACATGGCTCGCAGCCACGGAACGCAACATGGCCAAAGCATTCGCCTCCCAAGCCGATCTGGAAGAGAAGAAGATCACCTGGACGCAGCTGTCCGAGAACGCGTACGCGTACACCGCCGAAGGCGACCCGAACTCGGGCGTGATCATCGGCGACGACAGCGTGCTGATCGTCGATACGACCGCGACGCCCGCGATGGCGCAGGATCTGATCGCGAAGATCCGCAGCGAGACCGACAAGCCGATCAAGCACGTCGTGCTGTCGCACTACCACGCCGTGCGCGTGCTCGGCGCGTCCGCGTACTTCGCGGAAGGCGCGCAGCACGTGATCGCGAGCCGCGGCACGTACGAGATGATCGTCGAGCGCGGCGAGGCCGACATGAAGTCGGAGATCGAGCGCTTTCCGCGCCTGTTCGCGGGCGTCGAAACGGTGCCGGGGCTGACCTGGCCGACGCTCGTGTTCGAGCGCGAGATTACGCTGTTCCTCGGCAAGCTCGAGGTGAAGATCATGCACGTCGGCTCGGGCCATACGAAGGGCGACACGATCGTCTGGCTGCCGTCGCAGAAGGTGCTGTTCTCGGGCGACCTCGTCGAATACGACGCCGCGTGCTACTGCGGCGACGCGCAGCTCGAGCAGTGGCCGGCCACGCTCGAAGCGCTGCGCGCGCTCGGCGCCGAGAAGCTCGTGCCGGGCCGCGGCCCCGCGCTGCTGAATCCGGCGGAAGTGAACCAGGGCCTCGACTACACGAAGGACTTCGTGACCACGCTGCTCGCGCAGGGCCGCAAGGCGGTCGAGCGCAAGCTCGATCTGAAGGCCGCGATGGCGCTCACGCGCGAAGCGATGGATCCGAAGTTCGGGCACGTGTTCATTTACGAGCACTGCCTGCCGTTCGACGTGTCGCGCGCATTCGACGAAGCGAGCGGCATCACGCATCCGCGCATCTGGACCGCGGAGCGCGACAAGGAAATGTGGGCCGCGCTGCAGGACTGAGCGGCCTCCGGCGGCGCGCCGCGCCGCCGCCTTGCCGCGATGTCGTCCGGCCGCCGCGCAGCGCGGCGGTCCGCACGGCCTGACCCGCTCTCATAGAAAGCAGGGCGCACGAACGCCCTCGGGAGAGCGCTGCGCGCGTGAAACGCGCAGTCCGTTCGAAGAGTTTGGAGAGAGACAATGTCCCGATCGCTTCCCGCCGAAGCGACGCTCGCGCACGCGAGCGCGCCGGCTTCCGCGTCCGCCGACGCGCAGCTGTTCCGCAAGATCGCATCGCGGATCGTGCCGTTCCTGTTCCTCTGCTACGTCGTCTCGTTCCTCGACCGCATCAACATCGGATTCGCGCAGCTGCAGATGAAGCACGACCTCGGCTTCAGCGATGCGATGTACGGCCTCGGCGCGGCCGTGTTCTACATCGGCTACGTCTGCTGCGAGGTGCCGAGCAACATGCTGCTCGCGCGCTTCGGCGCGCGCCGTACGTTCACGCGGATCATGCTGCTGTGGGGCATCGCGTCGACGGGGATGATGTTCGTGTCGCAGCCGTCGCATTTCTACGTGCTGCGCTTTTTGCTCGGCGTGTTCGAAGCGGGGTTCTTTCCCGGCATCGTGCTGTACCTGACCTACTGGTTTCCCGCGAACCGCCGCGCGGCCGCGATCTCGGTGTTCTTCGCGGGCGTCGCGGTCGCCGGCGTGCTCGGCGGCCTCGTGTCCGGCTGGATCATGCGCGACATGAGCGGTGTGCTCGGGCTGCACGGCTGGCAGTGGATGTTCGCGATCGAGGGTGCACCGGCGATCCTGCTCGCGTTCGTCGCGTTCGCCTGTCTCGTCGATCGGCCGCAGGACGCGGCGTGGCTCAGTGCCGAGGAAAAGGCGCGCGTCGCCGCGCTGTGCGCGGACGGCAGCGCGCACGGCGCCGCATCGCACGGGCACAGCGCGCGCAGCGTCGCGGCCGCGCTCGCGAACCCGCGCGTGTATCTGTTCGCGTTCATCTATTTCTCGCTGACCTGCGCATCGCTGACGCTGAACTTCTGGATGCCGCTGATGATTCGCGACTTCGGCGTGACCGACGTCGTCGCGGTGAGCCTGTACACCGCCGTGCCGAATGCGGTCGGCGCGGTCGGGCTGATCCTGATCGCGCGCCGCTCCGATCGCACCGGCGAGCGGCGGCGGCACTTCGCGGTCTGCACGATCGGCGGCGGCCTCGCGCTCGCCGCGCTGACGCTGCATCTGCCCAGCTTCGTCGCGATGCTCGCGTGCCTGTCGATCGCGGCGACGTTGATCTTCGCCGCGCTGCCGATCTTCTGGGCCGTGCCGACGCGCTATCTGTCCGGCCACGCGGCCGCGGCCGGCATCGCGCTGATCAGCAGCATCGGGATCACGAGCGGCATCGTCAGCCCGTGGGTGATCGGACTGATCCGCACGCGCACGGGCAGCATGGATCTCGCCGTCTACCTGCTCGCCGCGCTGCTCGCGCTCAGCGGCGCCGCGCTGATGCTCGGCGTGAAGGACGAGCCGGCGCCGCACGCGTGAGCCACCGCCGGCCGCGGCTCGACGGGCGGCCGCGGCCGGCGCTTCGCGTTTGCGCCCGTCCGTCCGTTCATTCGTTCATCCGTTCGTCGAGGAGACACACGATGTCATCGCCCCTTCAAGCGGACGCCGCGCGCACCGTCGCGCCCGGCGCCGCCGCCGACGATGCGCTGTACCGCCGCATCGGCGCGCGTATCGTGCCGTTCCTGTTCGTCTGCTACATCGTGTCGATCCTCGATCGCAGCAACATCGGCTTCGCGCAGCTGCAGATGCGCGAGGATCTCGGGCTGACCGATGCGATGTACAGCCTCGGCGCGGTGCTGTTCTTCGTCGGCTACGTGTTGTTCGAAGTGCCGAGCAACGCGCTGCTGCGCCGCTTCGGCGCGCGGCGCACGTTCGCGCGCATCATGTTTCTGTGGGGCAGCGTATCGGTCGCGATGATCGCGGTCGACAGCGCGAAGCACTTCTATGTATTGCGTTTCCTGCTCGGCGTGTTCGAGGCCGGCTTCTTTCCCGGCGTCGTGTTCTATCTGACGTACTGGTATCCGGCGCGGCGACGCGCGTCGGTGCTGTCGGTGTTCTATGCGGGCGTCGCCGTGGCCGGCATGATCGGCGGGCTGCTGTCCGGCTGGATCATGCGCGGGATGTCGGGTGTGCTCGGCTTGCACGGCTGGCAATGGATGTTCGCGATCGAAGGCGCGCCCGCGGTCGTGCTCGGCGTGATCGCGTGGTTCTGGCTGTGCGACCGGCCCGAACATGCGCGCTGGCTGTCCGACGACGACCGGCAGCGGCTCGCCGCCGATCTCGCCGCCGACCGCGCGGCCGCGCCGGCCGGCGGCGCGCGCTCGCTGCGGCAGGTGCTCGCGGAGCCGCGCACGTATCTGTTCGCGTTCATCTACTTCTCGCTGACGACCGCGCTGCTGATGCTGCTGTTCTGGATGCCGCTGATGATCCGCGAATTCGGCATCCGCGACGTCGTGCAGATCAGCCTCCTGTCGATCGTGCCGAACGCGATCGGCGCGGCCGGCCTGATCGCGATCGCGCGACGCTCGGACCGGCGGCGCGAGCGGCGCCGGCATTTCGCCGCATGCGCGCTCGGCGGCGCGGCCGCGCTCGCGCTGCTGACGCTGCATCTGCCGAACCTCGTCGCGATGATGGCGCTGCTGTCGATTGCCGCGATGCTGATCTTCGCCGCGCATCCGGTGTTCTGGGCCGTGCCGTCCGCGTACTTCTCGGGCGCCGGCGCGGCGGGCGCGATCGCGCTGATCAGCAGCATCGGCGTGTCGAGCGGGATGATCACGCCGTGGATCGTCGGTGTGATCCGCACGAAGACGGGCAGCATGGATCCGGCGATGCTGATGATCGCCGCATTGCTCGCCGCCTGCGCCGTGGCGATGCTGATCGGCGTGCGCGCCGTGCCGCATGGCAGCGCGGACGCGCGCGGCTCGGCGGCCGTTTGACGCCGATGCGCGGCGGCGGGCGACGTCAGCGCGCGGCGGCGTAGCGCGGCGCCGGTGTGTCGGACGACAGGTGCGGCGCCATCGCACGGCGCGCCGCGTCGTAAGCGTCCCATGCCTCGCCCGCGTGCAGTGACGGAATCGTCACGAGTTCGCGCCGCTCGAAGCCGACCAGCGCGGCATCGACCATGTCGGACGCAGACATCACGATCGACTTCGGCAGATGTTCGATCGGCAGGCCGCCGGTCTGCCAGAAATCGGTCGCGGTCGCGCCGGGCAGCACGGCCTGCACCTGCACGCCCTTGTCCGCGAGTTCGTGATGCAGCGACTGCGTGAACGCGAGCACGAACGCCTTGCTGCCGCCGTACACGCCGTTCAGCGTTTCCGGCGACAGCGCGACGATCGACGCGATATTGATCACCGCGCCATGCCCGCGCGCGACGAAGCCCGGCACTGCCGCGTACGTGAGGCGCGTGAGCGCGGTGACGTTCAGGTCGATCATTCGCGTCATCGCGTCGACATCGCTCTCGAGCAGCGGCGTATGCGTGCCGATGCCCGCATTGTTGACGAGCAGCGTGATGCTCGCGTCCTGCTTCAGCTTCGCTTCGACGGCGGCGAGCGCGGCGCGGTCGTTCAGGTCGGCCTCGATCACTTCGACGCTGCGTCGCGTGTCGCTCGTGATCCGCTGCGCGACCGCGTCGAGGCGCGTGCGGCTGCGCGCGACGAGGATCAGATCGTAGCCGCGGCGCGCGAGCCGGTCCGCATAGATCGCGCCGATGCCGGACGATGCGCCGGTGACGACGGCGGTACCGCGATGAACTTGACTCATGATGTCGCTCCGTTCGAGTAAGGATGGGGTGCAGGCATTCTGGCGTCGAACGCATGCGACACAAATGACGTAGATGGGTATGATTCAGGACATCGCGCCGACGGACGGTCCGCCGCGCACGCGACGCGCGGCGCACGGCGCGGGAGCAACGGGCATGCATCGGATCGGCTTTCTGGTCAGCGACGGGTTTCAGATCATGGCGCTCGCCGCGCAGTCGGTGTTCGAGTACGCGAATCTCGGCATCGGCGAGCCGTTCTATGCGGTGGACCTCTACTCGGTCGATGGCGGCGACGTGCGCTCGTCGCTCGGGCTCGCGATCGCGACGCGGCCGTTGAGTCAACGGCTGCGCATCGATACGTGGGTCGTCGCCGGCGTCAACGATCCGCTCGCGTCGCCGCCGCCGGACGGCGTCGTCGCGTTTCTGCGCCGCCCGAATGCGCGCGCGAGACGGATTGCCGGCATCTGCACGGGCGCGTTCGTGCTCGCGGAGGCCGGGCTGCTCGCGCAGCGCCGCGCGACCACGCACTGGGCGTACGGGCGCGCATTGCGCGAGCGCTTTCCGGACGTACGCGTCGAGGACGACCGCATCTTCATCGTCGACGGCCCGGTGTGGACGTCGGCCGGCATGACGGCCGGGCTCGATCTCGCGCTCGCGATGGTCGAAAAGGATCTCGGCGCCGAAGCCGCGCGCTCGACCGCGCACAAGCTCGTGATGCAGCAGCGGCGTGCGGGCGGCCAGTCGCAGCATTCGGAACTGCTGGCGCTCGCGCCGAAATCGGACCGCATCCAGAATGCGCTCAACTATGCGCGGCAGAACCTGAAGCGCGCGTTGACCGTCGAGGAACTGGCCGACGCCGTCCATCTGAGCCCGCGTCAGTTCAGCCGCGTGTTCACGCTCGAAACCGGCCAGTCGCCGGCCAGGGCGATCGAGCGGCTGCGGCTCGAGGCCGCGCGGCTGATGATCGAACGCAGCCGGCATTCGCTCGACGTGATCGCGAAGGAGAATGGCTTTCGCGACCGTCGGCATCTGCGCGACGCATTCGTGCGCGGCTTCGGCGTGCCGCCGCAGGCCGTGCGTCGCGACGCGCGCGCCGGCCTGGCGGCGGACGGAGAGGGCGCCGCATAGCGTGCGCCGCGCACCATCGCGCGACTAGCGACTATCGCATGACTATTTCGTGACGAACGGCGCCGCGGCGTCAGGCGCGCTGCGCGCATGCCGGCGCTGGCGCAGCAGCGCGACGCGGCAATTCTCGCGCGCCGTTTCGCGGCCGTCGTCGTCGAGCAGCACCAGATCGCCGCGCATCACGTTGAACGTGATCACGTCGTCGCCCGGCGCGCCGAGCGTTTCGGGCGTATGCACGGACCCGGCCGGCTCGAGCACCGTCGAGCCCGCCTGCGCGACCCAGTCGTATTCGCGGTAGCGCCATGCGCCGTGCAGCGTATAGACGAACACCTGGCCGTCATGACGGTGGCGCGGCAGCGTGCGGCCGGCCGGCATCTTCAGCAGCGCGGTCAGCGTGTCCTGCGCCGCATCGATATGCAGATACTTGATCGCGAGGCCGGGCAGCGCGTCGCTCATCGGCAGCCACGGCAGCGCGTCGTCGGGCAGGCACGAGATTGGCGGAAGGTCGGTCGGGAGCGGGGCGCGAGGCTGCGTCATGGTGCGGGACGGCATGGGAACGAAGAGCCGGCATTATCGCAGAGCGCGATGCGCGGGCCGAGGATCGCCGCGTGCCTGCGGCCGGCGCGCGGATATATACAGATAGACTGTACAGTTTCACTGCCGGTGTGCTAGCGTACGCCAATGAACCCACGCGCCCTCCCTCCCGACACGCCCGATCCGGCCGCGCTCGCCGGCGAACTCCGCATCTCGGTCGGCAAGCTGATGCGGCGGATGCGGGAACAGACCCACGCGAACGACCTGACTTCGTCGCAGAAATCGGTGCTGCTGCGGCTCGACCGCGACGGCCCCGCGACGGTGTCGGCGCTCGCGCGCGCGGAGAGCGTGCGGCCGCAGTCGATGCGCGTAACGGTCGCCGCGCTCGAAGCGATCGGCGCGGTCAGCGGCGCACCCGATCCGGCCGACGGCCGGCAGACGCTGATTGCGCTGACGCCGGCGTTTCGCCGGACGCTGCAGGCGAACCGCGCAGCCAAGGACGACTGGCTGTTGCGCGCGCTGCAGGCGCAGCTGTCCGGGCAGGAACGCGCCGAGCTCGCATTGGCCGTGAGGCTGCTGCAGCGGCTCGCCGAGTTCGGCGAGTCCGGGCGCCGATGAGCGGCGCCGGCGCGTGCCGCGGGAGGCAACGATGAACGAACGGATCGGGCACCAGGAAACATCGACGATCGGCCGCTGCAGGCCGCGTTGCCGCGGGCGGCAGGAGCGGTCATGAGCGTGCCGTCGACGGGCGTGTTCCGGTCGCTGCGCAGTTTCAACTACCGCGTATGGGCGGCCGGCGCGCTGGTGTCGAACGTCGGCACGTGGATTCAGCGCACGGCACAGGACTGGCTCGTGCTCACGCAGCTGACGCATCACGATGCGTCCGCGGTCGGGATCGTGATGTCGCTGCAGTTCGGGCCGCAATTGCTGATGCTGCCGTGGACGGGCTACGCGGCCGATCGCTTCAACCAGCGCCGGCTGCTGATGACGACGCAGGCGCTGATGGGCGCGCTTGCGCTGGCACTCGGCGTGCTGACCGTGACGGGCGTCGTGCGGCTGTGGCACGTCTATCTGTTCGCGTTCCTGTTCGGCTGCGCGTCGGCGTTCGATGCGCCGGTGCGGCAGACCTTCGTCGCCGAACTGGTCGGCGACCGCGAGCTTGCGAACGCGGTCGCGCTGAATTCGACGTCGTTCAATGCGGCGCGCATGATCGGGCCGGCCGCGGCGGGCTTCATCATCGCGTGGGTCGGCACCGGCTGCGCGTTCCTGACGAACGGGATCAGCTTCGTCGCGGTGCTCGCGTCGCTGTCGCTGCTGCGTACCGGCGAACTGCGCGAGAGCGCGCGCGCCGTGCATTCGCGCGGCAGCCTGCTCGAAGGCTTTCGCTACGTATGGGCGCGCGCGGACCTGAAGGCGACGCTCGTGATGCTGTTCCTGATCGGCACGTTCGGCCTCAATTTCCCGCTGTTCATCTCGACGATGGCGGCCGGCGTGTTTCACGTCGATGCGCGCGGGTACGGGATTCTGTCGTCGATGATGGCGGTCGGCACGATTTCCGGCGCGCTGCTGGCCGCGCGCCGCGACCGGCCGCGGTTCCAGCACTTGTGGGCGGGCACCGCGCTGTTCGGCGTCGGCTGCACGCTGGCGGCGCTCGCGCCCGGCTACTGGCTGTTCGCGGCCGCGCTCGTGCTGACCGGGATCGCCGCGATGACCTTCACGAACTCGACGAACGCGCTGATGCAGTTGTCGACCGAGCCCGCGATGCGTGGGCGCGTGATGGCGCTGCGGCTGGCCGTCGCGTTCGGCGGCACGCCGATCGGTGCGCCGGTCGCCGGCTGGGTCGCGAATCACCTCGGCCCGCGCTGGGCGCTCGGCGTCGGCGCGGCGTCGGGCTTCGCGGCGGCAGCCGTCGCACTGTATTTCCTGGCGCAAGTGCGCGCGCAGCAACGCAGCGGCGCGGCGCGCGACGACCGCGCGTGACGGCTGGCCGGCCGGCGCGCGTCGGCGCGCCGCCGGCAGCCCGCCGCTACGACGCGCCGCCGCGCTCGTCCGCGCGCGGCGCCGCATGCGCGGCTTCGAGGCACGACTGGAACAGCAACGCCGCGCGCGACGGTCGCGGCGAGCGCCGCAGCAGGCTGACGAAGCGGCACAGGTAATTGAAGCGATGCGGCGCGATCGGCTGCATCAGCCCCTTTTTCTCGAAGCTTTCCGCGTAATGGTCGGGCAGGAAGCCGAGATAGCGCCCCGACAGAATCAGCGTCGCGATCGATTCCTGGTCCGACGCGGTCGCGCTGCGCGTGAGCTTCGCGCGATGGCTGAGCTCCATGTTCGGCGAATGGAAGCCGAGCCCGGCGAACGCGTGGTTGCGGATCGTCGTCCAGGTCAGCTTGCCGTGCGGCGCATCGAACAGCGGATGCTGACGGCCGCAGTACAGCAGCATCCGTTCGTCGAACAGTTCCGAATAGACGAGACTGCCCGAACTGCGGTGGGCGGGGATGATCCCGACCTGATAACTGCCGTCGATGATCCCGCGTTCGACCTCGTTGATCGACGCGACGTGCAGGTTCAGCGCGACGTCGGGCGCCTCGTCCGCGAACTGGCGGATCGCGTCGCCGAGCCGCGCGTTCGGGTTGGTCGCGGTCTTGTCGAATACGGCGACGTGCAGTTCGCCGCCCATCCGGTCGTGAATGCCGTCGATCCGGCTGCGAAACGCCTCCATCGACGCGAGCAGCCGCAGCGTCTCCTCGTAGACGGTCTGGCCTTCGGGCGTCAGCGTGAAGCCGGCGCGGCCGCGCCGGCACAGCACGAGCCCGAGCCGCGTCTCGAGATCCTTCACGTGCCGGCTGATCGTCGAGATGCCGATATTCAGCTCGAGTTCGGCCGCCGCCATCCCGCCGCACTGGACGACGCCCTTGAAGACCCGCAGCAGCCGCAGATCCATGTCGCTGAGCTGCCCGAGCAGCGCGCGGCTCTTCGGTTTCTTTGCTTGCATAGTTGCGCAAGTGAACATTGATATTGCGATATTCAAAAGACTAATTGGCGTCCCGACAATGCGCAACATCATCACGAGGAGGAGGGGCGCGCCGCGCCGACCGACATGACCGACACCATCACCGCTCCGCAACAGGAACAGACGCCCGTGCGCACCGACGCCGCCTGGCTCGACGCTCACTGGATGCCGTTTACGGCGAACCGCCAGTTCAAGTCCGACCCGCGCATGATCGTCTCGGGCAAGGGCGCGTACTACACCGACGCCGAAGGCCGCAAGATCTTCGACGGGCTGTCCGGCCTCTGGTGTACGGGCCTCGGTCACGGCCGCACCGAAATCGTCGAAGCCGTGAGCCGCCAGGTCGCGCAGCTCGACTACGCGCCGGCATTCCAGTTCGGCCATCCGAAGTCGTTCGAGCTCGCGAACCGGATCAAGGAACTGACGCCGGCCGGCCTCGACTACGTGTTCTTCACGGGCTCGGGCTCGGAGGCGGCCGACACGTCGCTGAAGATGGCGCGCGCGTACTGGCGCGCGAAAGGCAAGGGCACGAAGACGCGACTGATCGGCCGCGAGAAGGGCTATCACGGCGTGAACTTCGGCGGCATCTCGGTCGGCGGCATCGGGCCGAACCGCAAGCTGTTCGGCCAGGGGCTCGACGCCGATTTCCTGCCGCATACGCAGCTGGCCGAAAACAAGTTCTCGCGCGGCATGCCCGAGCGCGGCGCGGAACTCGCCGATCGCCTGCTCGACCTGATCGCGCTGCACGACGCGTCGAACATCGCCGCCGTGATCGTCGAGCCGTTCGCGGGCTCGGCCGGCGTGATCATCCCGCCGCAAGGCTACCTGCAGCGGCTGCGCGAGATCTGCACCGCGCACGACATCCTGCTGATCTTCGACGAAGTCATCACGGGCTTCGGCCGCGCGGGCGCGATGACGGGCGCGGAAGCGTTCGGCGTGACGCCCGACATCATGAACTTCGCGAAACAGGTGACGAACGGCGTGCAGCCGCTCGGCGGCGTGGTCGCGACCAAGGAGATCTACGACACGTTCATGGCCGCAGGCGGCCCCGAGTACATGCTCGAATTCCCGCACGGCTACACGTACTCGGCGCACCCGGTCGCGTGCGCGGCCGGTGTCGCGGCGCTCGACCTGCTCGTGAAGGAAGACGCCGTGGCGCGCGTGCGCGAGCTCGCGCCGCATTTCGAGGCGGCCGTGCACGGGCTGAAGGGCCAGCGTCATATCGCCGACATCCGCAATTACGGGCTCGCGGCCGGCCTGACGATCGCCGCGCTGCCGGGCGAACCGGCGCGCCGTCCGTACGAGATCGCGATGCGCTGCTGGGCGAAGGGCTTCTACGTGCGCTACGGCGGCGACACGATCCAGCTCGCGCCGCCGTTCATCGCCGAAAAGCGCGAGATCGACAATCTGATCAACGCGGTGTCCGACGCGCTGAACGAAGTGGACTGAGGCGCGCGCCGCACGATCGCGACCGTTGAATTGAATTCACGAAAGAGTCTGAACGATGAAACACGATAGCAACGTCACTTCCACGCTGGGCCACCTGATCGACGGCAAGCGCGTCGACGGCGGCAGCCGCGTCCAGCCGGTGTTCGACCCGGCGACCGGCGAATCGGACAAGAGCGTCGCGCTTGCCGACAAGGCGACCGTCGAAGCCGCGATCGCGTCCGCGCAGGCGGCGTTCCCCGCATGGCGCAATACGCCGCCGCTGAAACGCGCGCGCGTGATGAGCCGCTTCAAGACGCTGCTCGAGGAGCATGCGGACGAGCTGTGCGCGCTGATCACGGCCGAACACGGCAAGGTGCTCGCCGATGCGATGGGCGAGCTGCAGCGCGGGATCGAGAACGTCGAATACGCGACCTACGTGCCCGAACTGCTGAAGGGCGAGCACAGCAAGAACGTCGGCCCCGCGATCGATTCGTGGAGCGAGTTCCAGGCGCTCGGCGTCGTCGCGGGCATCACGCCGTTCAACTTCCCGGTCATGGTGCCGCTCTGGATGTGGCCGATGGCCGTCGCCTGCGGCAACACCTTCGTGCTGAAGCCGTCCGAGCGCACGCCGTCGTCGACGCTGCGCATGGCCGAGCTTGCGCTCGAAGCCGGCCTGCCGCCCGGCGTGCTGAACGTCGTGAACGGCGACAAGGAAGCGGTCGACACGATCCTGACCGATCCGCGCGTGAAGGCGGTCAGCTTCGTCGGCTCGACGCCGATCGCCGAATACATCTACTCGACCGGCTGCGCGCACGGCAAGCGCGTGCAGGCGCTCGGCGGCGCGAAGAACTTCGCGGTCGTGATGCCCGACGCGGACATCGACAATGCGGTGAACGCACTGATGGGCGCCGCGTACGGGTCGTGCGGCGAGCGCTGCATGGCGATTCCGCTCGTCGTCGCGATCGGCGAGGACACGGGCGATCGCGTCGTCGCGGGGCTGAAGGCCGAGATCGCGAAGATGAAGGTCGGTCCGGGCAACGGCGCAGGCGTCGACATGGGCCCGCTCGTCACGAAGCAGCACTTCGAGAAGGTGACCGGCTTCGTCGAGGCCGGCATCGAGGCCGGCGCGACGCTCGTCGTCGACGGCCGCGCGGTGAAGGTCGACGGCCACGAGAACGGCTACTACCTCGGCCCGTGCCTGTTCGACCACGTGAAGCCGGGCATGCCGATCTATCAGCACGAGATCTTCGGCCCCGTGCTCGGCGTGATCCGCCTGAAGTCGCTCGACGAGGCGATGGCGCTGATCGACGCGCACGAGTACGGCAACGGCACCTGCCTGTTCACGCGCGACGGCGAGGCGGCACGCTACTTCAGCGACAACATCCAGATCGGGATGGTCGGCATCAACGTGCCGCTGCCGGTGCCGGTCGCGTATCACTCGTTCGGCGGCTGGAAACGCTCGCTGTTCGGCGATCTGCACGCATACGGCCCGGACGCCGTGCGCTTCTATACGAAGCGCAAGACGATCACGCAGCGCTGGCCGTCGGCCGGCGTGCGCGAAGGCACGGTGTTCAGCTTCCCGTCGAACCGCTGACGCCGACGTCGCGCGCGCATGGCGTCGCGCGGCGCACGCCCGCACGGATCGGCCGATCCGCGCGGGCTTTTTTACGGGCGACGCTTACGGCGTCACCAGGTGCCACATGTTCTTGAAGTTGTCGCCGTTGCGGTCGCCCTGTTTCATGTCCTTCGAGAAGAAGTACAGCGGCTTGCCCTTGTACGCCCATTGCGGGCTGCCGTCGTCGCGCTTGACGATCGTGTACGGGCCGACCGGCACGTCGGTCGCGCTGGCCTTGTACGGCGGCCAGAACGTTTCGCACTGGCCGGTGCAGGCACTGGTGCCGGCGTTGGGCGTGTCCTTGTCGAACGTGTAGACCGTCATGCCGTTCGCGGCGACGAGTGCGCCGTTTTCGACTTTGGTGATCGAGCCTTGGGCCGACGCCGAGGCCGAGGCGATCGCGAGCAGGGCGGAGCTGACGAGCAGCGCGGCTTTCATGATTCCCTCCTTGTAGTCCGGTGGACGGCCGCGCGCCGCGCGCACGGGCGGCGTGCACACGGATCGCGCGAATGGTGCCGGAACGCGGCGCCGCGCCCGCCGGTGCGAGCGACACGGGGTCGAATGGCGGCAAGCGGCGCGCTACTTTCACGATAGGCGGTTTTTTGCGGCGCTGCGAGCACAACCGATTCGCGTCGCGCGGTGCGCGTGTCAACGCGTTCCGGCCCGCTGCCGTTGTGGAGTGATCCGATTCCGCCGGAGTTCCCGATGCGCAAGTGGCTGATGCTGTCGATGCTGGGCTGCGCGTGTGCCGCCGCGAGCGCGCAGACGCGCGTTCATTTCCCGTCGACCGACGGACCGCCCGCGACGATGCTCGACGGCTACCTGTTTCCGGCACCGGGCGCCGGCCGTCATCCGGCGCTCGTGTTCCTGCACGGCTGCGCGGGCATGTTCTCGCGCTCGGGCCGCGTGTCCGCGCGCGAACGCGACTGGGCCGCGCGCTTCAACGCAGCGGGCATCACGGTGCTTGAAGTCGACAGCTTCACGCCGCGTCATCACGGCCAGATGTGCTCGCCCGCCAGTTTCGATGGCGCGATCTATCGCGCGCGGCCGTTCGACGCCTATGGTGCGTTGCGGTATCTGCAGTCGCTCGAGACGGTGATGCCCGACCGCATCGGCGTCGTCGGCTGGTCGCAGGGCGGCGGCACGGTATTGAGCGCGATTCGCGCATCGAGCGCGGCCCGGCCCGCATCGCTGCCGGACGGCGATTTTCGCGCGGCCGTCGCGTTCTATCCGGCGCGCTGCAGCACGAAGGCGCAGGGGGCCGAATGGCAGAGCGCGGTGCCGTTGCTCGTGCTGATCGGCGAACAGGACGTATGGTCGCCGTTCGCCGCGTGCAAGGCGTTGTTCGATGAGGTCGCGCCGGGCACCGACGCGACGTTTCATGCGTATCCGGGCGCGTACCACGATTTCGACTGGCCCGACATGCCGGTGCATACGGTGCCGGCGTTCACGACGCGCGCGGGTGTCGTGCCGATCGAAGGCACCGATCCGGCCGCGCGTGCCGATGCCCAACAGCGCGTGCTCGACTACGTCGGCGCGCATCTGCTTGGAAACTGACATGCATGCAAGACGCGGCACGTGCATCGATGTCGTTCGGCGGCGTCGCGTCGATCACGCAAGCCGCGTGCACTCGGGGCTTCGCGCTCGACGCGATTATCCGGCGGCGTCTTCGCCCAACGCCTCGATGAACCGCGAAAACAGTTCCGGCTGCGACGAGATGCCGAGCTTCGCGTAGAGGTGGCGGCGATGCACCTTCACGGTCTCCGGTGAAATCGCGAGCCGTTCCGCGATCGCCTTCGACGAATTCCCGCGCAGCACCATCCGCGCGATCGCCATCTCGCGATCGGTCAGCACGCCGGCACCGAAGCGCGCGAGCGCATGCTCGACGCGCGTGCCGAGATCGTCGTCGCGCGTCGCGCGCGCGGTGTCGCCGATCAGGCGCCAGTGCTGCCGGATCGTCGCGAGCACCCACGGCATCGCGGCCGTCAGCTTGCCGAGCGGCTCGACGTCGAAGCGTGCGGCCGCGCCGAGCGACAGCGACAGCAGCGTGTCGGCGTTCGGGCGCACGAGGATCTGGATTTCGTCGTCGCCGACCGCATCGCGAAAGTAGCTGAGGAAATACTCGCTCTGCCGAAACAGGTCCGGCGCGACTTCCTCGAGCCGGTAGCAGCCGTCGGCAAGGCCGTCGTGCGCGGCCTGCAGGAACGGATCGAGCAGATATAACCCGTTCAGGTAGAGCGGCACCGGCGACGCGCTGTCGCTGCCGCCCGCATCGTATTCGTCGAGCACGAGCGGTACGCCGTCGCGGCCGATCGCGGTCGCGAGCGCGTTGTCGAACGGCACCATCTCGTTGAGCAGCAGCACGAGAAAACGCCAGAAGCGCGGCTGGCCGAGATGGTCGATCGTACGGCCGAGCGCCTGATGCATCGCGATTTCGGAAAACAGACGGTCCATGCCAACTACCGAAGGGCGTAACACGAAGGGGGAATAGCGGTCCTGAATTTGGCTTCCTAGACTGCCACGCAATTCACCGGCCCGAGTATGGGCGTTCAAAAAAGCGCAGCATAGGAGAACGAGATGGCGATGATGTCGGAATCCACGGGCACGCTGCAAGCGACGCCCGATACGCACGACGCGCCGCGCGCGCTGACACAGACCTTGAGCGTGCGCGACGCGGTGATGATCACCGTGTCGGGTGTGACGCCCGCAAGCTCGATCTTCGTGATCGCGCCGTTCGCGATCCAGCAGGCCGGCAGCGGCGCGGTGCTGTCGTTCGTGCTCGGCGGCGTGCTCGCGTTCGCCTTCGCGCTCTGCTATGCGGAGCTGTGCGCCGCGCATCGCAGCGCGGGCGGCGAATACGTGATGGCCAAGCGCGTGTTCGGCACGCTGCCCGGCTATCTGACCTTCATCGCGGTGCTGTCCGTCAGCGTGTTCATTCCCGCCGTGCTTGCAAGCGGCGCCGCGCCGTACCTGAACAGCGCGCTCGGCACGCATTTCGGCAACCAGTCGGTCGCGCTGACGATCGTGCTGCTCAGCTATGTGCTCGGCATGCTGAACATCAAGACCAATGCATGGATCACCGGTGCGTTCCTGCTCGTCGAGATCGCGGTACTGATGCTGATCGCGGCGCTCGGCTTCGGTTCGCCGCATCGCGGCGCCGACGTGCTGATCTCGCCGGTCGTCGCGAGCGGCAACGCGCTCGTGCCGGCGACGCTTGCCGCGATCGTGCCGGCGATCGGCACGGCGATCTTCTGCTACAACGGCTTCGGTTCGGCGGCCTATCTCGCGGAAGACCTGCGCGGCGGCAACCGCAACGTCGCGAAGGCCGTGCTCTATTCGCTGCTCGTGATTCTCGTCGTCGAGCTGGTGCCGCTCGCGGCGATCGTGATCGGCGCGCCGTCGCTCACCGACATGGCGAAGAGTGCCGATCCGATCGGCTATGTCGTGCGCTCGCTCAGCAATCCGGTCGTGTCGCGCGTCGTCAGCGGCGGGATCTTCCTGTCGGTGTTCAATGCGATCATCGCGATCGTGATCGCGATGGGGCGCCTGCTCTACAGCAGCGGCCGCCATGCGCTCTGGTCGCGCACCTGCAATCGCGCGTTCTCGACGATCCACCCGCGCTTCCAGTCGCCGTGGCTTGCGACGCTCGCGCTCGCGGTGCCGTCCGCGGGCCTCGTGTTCGTATCGAGCCTCGACGAGTTGACCGCCTTCACCGTCGACCTGCTGCTGCTGATCTATCTGGTCGTCGGGCTCGCCGCGCTCGCGAGCCGGCTCGTGCGCCGCGACGTCGAGCATCATTACCGGATGCCGCTGTGGCCCGTGACGCCGCTCGTCGCGGTGGCGGGCGCCGCCTACACGCTCTATACGACACTGTCGAGCGCGACGAAGCCGACCGATCTGCTGATCATCGCGGGGCTGCTGGTCGCCGCGCTCGCGATGTACGCCGCATGGGCCCGTCACAGCGACACGTTCCGCGCGCTTTGAGCATGGCGCCGACCGGCTTGAACACCGACTCTAGCGAGCTTTGAAACAACCGCCACACGGGAGGATTCGCATCATGCGCACGAGGGATCTCGGCATTCGCATCGGACTCGGTACGCCGGGCCGCTTCAACGCAATCACGGACGTACCGGGCGTGCGCGTCGGCCACTGCACGCTGCACGTCGACGACGGCGACGCGTCGGTGCGCACCGGCGTGACGGTGATCGAGCCGCGCGCGGGCGCGGCGCACGATTCGCCATGTTTCGCCGGCGTGCACGTGCTGAACGGCAACGGCGACGCGACCGGCCTCGAATGGATACGCGAAGCCGGCCTGCTGACGACGCCGATCGCGTATACGAACACGCATAGCGTCGGCGCGGTGCGCGACGCGCTGGTCGCGAACGAACGCGACGCGGCACGCGAGCGCGTGTACTGGTGCATGCCGGTCGTGATGGAGACCTACGACGGGCTGCTGAACGACATCTGGGGGCAGCACGTCGATGCGTCGCACGTGCGCGCCGCGCTCGCGGCCGCCCGGTCGGGGCCGGTCGACGAAGGCGGCGTCGGCGGCGGGACCGGCATGATCTGCCACGAGTTCAAGGGCGGCATCGGCACCGCGTCGCGCGTGCTCGCCGCAGACGCAGGCGGCTGGACGGTCGGCGCGCTCGTGCAGGCGAATTACGGCGTGCGCGAGATGCTGCGCGTGGCCGGCTATCCGGTCGGCGAGGTGCTGCGCCACGTGCATTCGCCGTTCCGCGCGCCGCAGGCGCAGGGCGAGGCCGGGATGGGGTCGATCGTCGTGACGCTCGCGACCGATGCGCCGCTGTTGCCGCATCAGTGCACGCGGCTCGCGCAGCGCGCAAGCGTCGGACTCGCACGCGTCGGCGGCGGCACCGAAGATTCGAGCGGCGACATTTTCCTCGCGTTCGCGACCGGCAACGACGGGCTGCCGGCTGCCAACTACGGCAGCAAGGGGGCGGCGACGACGAACGTGAAGATGGTCAACAACGATCATATTTCCGCGCTGTTCGCCGCCGCCGCCGAAGCGGTCGAGGAGGCGATCGTCAATGCGCTGGTTGCGGCGCGCGATGTCGAATCGCGTGGTGCGCGCGTCGAGGCGATCGGGCACGCGCAGCTGCTCGATGCGTTGCGCGAAGTCGGTTGGCGGCCGGGGCGCGGCGCGTAGTGCGAAGGGGCGACGCGCGCGTTCGCGAGATCGATCGGCGCGCGATGCAGACCGGTCATGTATGACGCGGGCATCGCAGGCGGCGCGGCCGCATCGCATGCCGCGCGAACTCGCCCGCCGCGCGCCGCTCAGCTGCCGAAGTAGACGTTGCAGAAGCTGACCGGGCCGACGCAGGCATTCGGATCTTCCGGATTCGATTGCGAACGGTCGACGCGGCCCGCGGCCTTCGTCGATTCGGCACGCGTCGCCTGTTGCGGTACGTCGGCCGGCGCCGGTTGCGCATGAGCGACGGCGGCGGCAAGCGACAGGGCAACGACGGCGAGATGCAGCGGCTTCATGGTGACTTCTCCTGGGTAATCGCCAGTCCTGCTGGCAGTGCCCCGACTATAGGCGCGCGCTGCCTGAAGATTAATCACCGGCACTGGAGAGCATATTTCCATCGTGTACAACGATGCCGTTGCGCGCGCATCGATCCTCAGCGGCGCGCGCGGTTGTACGGCGCATCCTTGTCGAGCAGCGCGCTGCGGATGAAGTGCAGGCAGCCGACGATGCGCTGCATGCTGCGACGCGCGTCAGGCACCGCATGCCAGGCGTTCAGCGCATGCTGCGCGGCGCGAATCGCGAGATTCACCGATTTCAGCGTGCGCGCATGGCGGTGCGGCGCCGGATCGTCGAAAAAGCGCGGCAGGTCGTGCAGCACCGGGTCGATCGACGCGGTCCATTGCAGCATGGGCGGCGGCTTCGATGTACCGAACGCGTGCAACTCGTCGCGCAGGTCGATCACCGCATGACCGACTTCGAGCGTCGCGAGCATCCAGCGCAGCGCGTCGCGATGCTGGCGCGTGCGCCGCACGAGCAGCGTACGCAACTGCGCCATCAGATCGTGCGTGCTCGACTGGAAGCGTTGTGCCAGGCCGTCGCGCGCGCCTTCGCACGCGAGCGTCACCTGGCGCCGCAGATCGTGTGCGATGCGCGCGGTGAGCCACGGCATGTGCGTCGGGAACACGGCCGCGAACACGATCGCGCACATCAGCATCGCCACGACGACGGCGAGCCCGTTGTTGACGAGCAGCTCGGGGGTATAGGCGATCGTGTTGTCGGGGCCGGCGAGCAGGCAGAAGAACACCGCGAAGCCGATCCCGTAGCCGGACAGGCCGGGCCGCGTCGCGAGGAACGCGCCGACGCCGAGCACCGGCGCGAGCGCTGCGCACAGCAGCGGAAAGCCGTCGATGTTCGGATACACGTAGCAGAGAAACAGATAGCCGGCCGCGGTCGCGCACGCGGCGCCGGCCGCCATCTGCGCGACGAACTTCGACGCGCGCGGCGACGTCGAGCTGAGCGCGCAGGCGATCGCGGTCGCGATAACCGCGAGCGCGCCGCTCGGCCATTCCGACGCGATCCAGAAGCAACTCATCGCGCCCACCGCGACGACCGTGCGCAGGAACGTGAAGCCGATGAAGAACGCATTGGTCTTCACCGCATAGCGCGTGACCGAACGCTCGAACGCGTGGTCGTCCCGATCGAGCGACGCGAACGTATCGGCATAGCCGAGATACTCGCCGATGAAGCGGTACATCAGTTCGATCGCGGTATCGAAGTCGAGCAGCCCGCCGGCCGCATGATCTTCGATCGCGCGCCGCGACGCGCGTGCCGCCTTCGGCAGCGCACCGTGAAAGCGGCGCAGTTCGAGCAGCGCGCCCGTCGTCGACGCGACACCGCGCCGGCGCTCGTCGCGCAGCGCGGCGAGCCGTTGTGCGAGTGCGTCGATATGCGGTGCGAGCGCGTCGAGCACGGCGTCGGCGCGGTTCGCGCGCACGCGCTTCAGCAGCTGATGCAGCGCATGCAGCCGCGTGCAGGCATTCATGAATTCGCTGTTCAGCCGCGCGAGCCGGCGGTTGCGCGCACGCATGTGCGGATCCTCGAACGACGCGAACGCGCGGTTCGCCTCGAAGCCGACGATCTCGTCGACGAAATCGGCGAAGCGCCGCTCGAGATCGCCGCGCGCGACGTCGCCGACGAGCGCGTCGACCGCGAACGCCGGGAAATTCGCATGACGCGCGCTCAGCGAACGCATCAATGCCTTCGCCGCGCTGAGCGGCAGGATCAGTGCACTGACCGAGCCCGAGCAGGCAATGCCGAGCGCGACTTCGCCGGCGCGCGTCAATGCGGATTCGAACAGCGTCTGCGGCGTCATCACGGCCGGCAGGCCGATCAGCGCGGCCGTATAACCGGCGAGCACGAAGCCGTACCAGCGGAAATGACGATAGCGGACCGCGAGCGCGATGCAGCCGCCGATCCACAGCGTGATACCGGCCATATAGAGCTCGGGCTGCTGCGCGAACAGGCCGCCGAGCGCGAGCGCGGCGACGAGGCCGGCAGCCGTGCCGAGCACGCGATAGAAGCTTTTCGCGAACACCATGCCGGACATCGGCTGCATCAGCACGAACACGGTCGTCATCGCCGTGCGCGGCTGCGACATCTCGAGGCGCATCGCGATGCCCATCGCGAGCAGGGCGGCCAGCACGGTTTTTGCGAGATGCAGCCAGATCATCCCGTCGGTGGCAGCCCAGTCGCGTGCGGCCTTGCCGAGCGGATCGAGCCGGGCGCTCCATCGTGGCGGTTCGACGGAAGAGCGCTCGATCGCAGAATGTGGCTTCATGAAAGGAGGGGGCGCGCCGCGCGCCGGGCCGTTGCCGCAGCGCCTGCGAACGTGCCCGTTCGACTGATGAGGCGCCGATTGTAGGAGCGCGGCCGGCCGGCATTAACGCAGCTGCGGGGAAACGATAGTTGCAGCGCAAGTAACAATCTGCCGCCCAGGCTGGAGGAAAATGGCGGCTCCGCTCTACGTGTGAACAGGAATGGATACGCTTCAAAACATGCGGGTGTTTACGCGCGTGGTCGAGACGGGCAGTTTCACCGCGGCCGCGCAATCGCTGAATTCGACGACGGGCGCGATGTCGCGCGCGGTGTCGGAGCTCGAGGCGCGGCTGCGCACCCGTCTGATGAATCGCTCGACGCGTCGTCTCGCGCTCACGTCGGCCGGCGAGAACTATCTGCGGCGCTGCCGACAGATCCTCGCCGACGTCGATCGCGCGGAAGAAGAGGCCAGCTGCGCGCACGAGCGGCCGGCGGGCGTGCTGCGGATGCACAGCTTTGCGAGCGTCGGGCATCACTATGTCTTGCCGGCGCTCACGCGCTATCACGCGCAGTATCCGGAGGTGTCGATCGAGCTGTCGCTGTCGCAGCGGATGCCGGACCTGTTCGACGGCACGAGCGACATGGCGGTCGTCACGGCGTCGTCGCTGCCCGATTCGGAGCTCGTGTCGCACCTGCTCGGCTCGACGTTCAGCATTCTCTGCGCGTCGCCCGACTATGTGCGGCGGCACGGCGCGCCGGCACGCCCGCAGGAACTCGCCGCGTATGCCTGCCTGACGCTGCGCACGCCCGCGTTCCCGACGCACGAGTGGGTGCTCGAAGGGCCGGACGGCGTCGAGCAGATTCACGTGAGCGGGCCGGTGCAGACGAATACGGCCGAATCGCTCGCGCTCGCGATTCGCGACGGGATCGGCATCGGCATGCTGCCGCTCTATGCCGCGATCGATGCGCTGAGCGACGGCACGCTCGTGCGCGTGCTGCCCGCGCACATCCTGCAGAAGATGAACGTGTATGCGCTCTATCCGTCGCGCCGCTACATCGACGCGAAAGTGCGCACGTGGGTCGAACTGCTGCGCGCACAGGTGCCCGCGATGATCGAGCGCGACGTCGATACGCTGAACGCGATCGGTCGCGCATCGCAGGCCGCATGACGGCGATTGCCGCGCGCTGCGGCACGCGGCGCGCAATGGAACGGCAACGTTGAAGTGCCGCGCGCCGCAGGTTTCGTCGCGGCGCGGCCGACGCCGCGTACGCGATCGAAGGTTCGCCTGCGGCGCCGCTCATCGTGCGCTCGGTGCGCTCGGTGCGCTCAGCGCGTCGGCTTCGCGGCCGGACCCGCTTCGGTCGCCGCAACGCCGGCCGGACCGTACGCGCTCTGCGCGACCTTGCGTTCGGCGATGCGCTTCGCTTCGAGCCGTTGCTGCGCGGCGAGCAGGTCGTCGGGATAGTTGCCCGCGTCGCCGAGCGCCGGGTTGTAGCCGACCGACTCGAGGTCGTACAGCTCCTGCAGCACCTGCGCGCGCGTGACGGGCGACTTCGCGGCTTGCGCGAACGACAGCGCCGGTGCGGCGAGCAGAACGGCGGCAGTAGCGGTGACGACGAGCGATTTCACGATGTTCTCCTGTAGGAAAAAGGGCGTTCGGCGCGACCTCGGCCGGTCGGCTCGAACGATGATTCGACGTCAGTCTACGAAGCGCGGCGGCGCGCAAACAGCCCGATTCCGCGCAAGCTCCCTTCCAGCGCGCGCAACATTGGCGTCGGCGCGCGCATGCGCGCCGGTGCGCGTGCGCCGCCGACGCGCATGTTCACGTCAGAACCGCGTGCGCATCCCGATCGTGCCGACGATCTGGTTCGGCGTGCTCGACGCGCCGCCGGACCCGTTGATGAATGCCTGATAGCCGCGGCCGGACGCGTGCTGGTACATCGCCTCCGCATAGACGTCGGTGCGGCGCGACAGCTTGTAGACGGCCTGCAGGTCGACCTGATGCCACTTCGGATCGGTGCCGTGCCGGCTGTCCGGGTTCGACACGCTGGCGTCGGTGTAGACATAGGCGGCGCCGAGGCTGAAGGCCGGCGTGACCGCATAGCGCAGGTTCACGTCGAAGTTGTTGAACGCGATCCGGCCGGTCGAGCCGAACGCGCCGGTGTTGTCGTACTGCGCGCGCGTATAGACGAAGCCGACCGTCGCGAGCCCGAACGTGTAGCCGATGCCGCCGCCGTACGAGCGCATGCGGTCGGCGCCGATCGACCAGCCGCCCTGATTCACGCCTTTCGCTTCGGCCGCATCGGTCGCGCCGGCGCTCGCGCTCGTCGTGCCCTTGGTGCCGTTCATCTGCAGGTAGGCGCCGGCCAGTTTCAGCGGGCCGTTCGTATAGCTGACGGCCGCGCTGTACGCGCGATTCGCGCCGAAGTTCGTCGCATTCGAGAACGCGTACATCGCGCCGACCTTGAAGCCTGCCACCGTCGGGCTCGTGTACTTGACCGCGTTGTTGATGCGCAGCGAATGGTTCAGGTTGTCGTTGTCGAACGGATGCGCGAAGCCGGCATCGCCGAAATCGCCGGCCGTTGCCGACAGCGGCGCAACGAAGTCGACCATCGTGTCGTACTGGCGGCCGAGCGTCAGCGTGCCGTACGCGTCGTGCGCGAGCCCGACGTACGCGTGACGGCCGAACAGCTTGCCGTCCTGACCGAGCGCGCCGTTGTTCGCGTTGAAGCCGTTTTCAAGCACGAACAGCGCCTTCAGGCCGCCGCCGAGATCCTCGGTGCCGCGAAAGCCGATGCGGCTGCCGTTGATCGTGCCGCTGGTCATGCGCCAGAGCGACGCGCCGTTCGCGTTGTTCGTATAGGCGATGCCGGCGTCGATCAGCCCGTACAACGTGACGGCGCTTTGCGCGTGGACCACCGGGGCGAACAGGGCGGCGAGCGATGCGCCGGCAATAAGCGTTTTCTTCATCTCAAGACTCCTGCGTGTGGGATCGAAACGGGCGCAAGTATAGGAACGCGCACCGTGCGTGCGGCGCGCTGGCGCGCGAGCGGTCCTTTGCGGATCGAACAAGAGTCGTTCACAAAACCGACACGTCGAGCGGCGCGCACGCGATGCGGGCCGTTGTCGCGCGACGGCGCGCCGCGCGCGCGGTTCCGTTGTCGCATCGCCGCAACACGCGTGCGTCGGCCGACGACGGTTGATCGGCACGACCGACGCGCGGAGAATGGGTGTCGTCCCCACCGATTGGAGGCAACGATGCCCACGCCAGCGCCCCTTCCGCCGATCAGTCCCGCCGTCTACTACCGCGATCCGCGTGCCGCGCTCGAATGGCTGGAGCGCGCGTTCGGCTTCGGGCGCGGGATCGTCGTCTACACGCCCGACGGGCAGGTCACGCATGCCGAACTGACGCACGCCGGCGGCGTCGTGATGATCGGCGGCTACTGGGCCGAGTTCGTCGCGAGCCCGCCGGACGTCGGCGGCCGCAATACGCAGAGCGTGCACGTGCAGCTCGCGACCGGCATCGACGCGCACTGCGAGCGCGCGCGGCAGGCCGGCGCCGACATCCTGCAGGAGCCGGCCGACCAGTTCTACGGCGACCGCACCTATCGCGCACGCGATCCCGAGATGCACGTATGGACCTTCGGCCAGCACGTGCGCGACGTGACGCCGGAAGAAGCGGCCGCGCAAACGGGACTCAAATTCGAAGGGTGGTCGTGACGCGCGGCATCGCGCGTCCGGTTCACCCGCGTTCCTTCGATCCGGTTCACCGCATCCGGCTGCCGCGGCGCGCGCAGGTGCGCGCGCGGCCGCTCCGCATCCACGAGGAGAGTTCCGCATGAATCTGTTCAATGCACGCCTGCGCGGCCGCGACGGGCTGTTTACGATCGGCATCGACGCCGGCACGATCGCGCGAATCGACGCGCAGCCTGCGCCGATTGCACCGACCGGCGCCGACGATCTCGACGCGGGCGGTCGCCTCGCGATCCCGCCGCTCGTCGAACCGCATATCCATCTCGATGCGGTGCTGACGGCCGGCGAGCCCGCATGGAACATGAGCGGCACGCTGTTCGAAGGCATCGAGCGCTGGGCCGAGCGCAAGGCGACGATCACGCATGACGACACGAAGGCGCGTGCGCATGCGGCGATCGCGATGCTGCGCGATCACGGAATCCAGCACGTGCGCACGCACGTCGACGTGACCGATCCGTCGCTCGCCGCGCTGAAGGCGATGCGCGAAGTGAAGGACGAGGCGCGCGGCTGGATCGACCTGCAGATCGTCGCGTTTCCGCAGGAGGGGATCGAATCGTTCGAGGGCGGCCGCGCGTTGATGGAGCAGGCGATCGAGATCGGCGCGGACGTCGTCGGCGGGATTCCGCATTTCGAGAACACGCGCGAGCAGGGCGTCAGTTCGATCCGCTTTCTGATGGATCTCGCGGAGCGCACGGGCTGCCTCGTCGACGTGCATTGCGACGAAACCGACGATCCGCATTCGCGCTTTCTCGAAGTGCTCGCCGAAGAAACGCGCGTGCGCGGAATGGGCGCGCGCGTGACGGCCAGCCACACGACCGCGATGGGTTCGTACGACAACGCGTATTGCTCGAAGCTGTTTCGGCTGCTCGCGCGCGCGGGGCTCAACTTCATCTCGTGCCCGACCGAGAGCATTCATCTGCAGGGGCGCTTCGATACGTTTCCGAAGCGGCGCGGCGTCACGCGCGTCGCGGAGCTCGACCGTGCGGGGCTCAACGTCTGTTTCGGCCAAGACTCGATCCAGGATCCGTGGTATCCGCTCGGCAACGGCAACATCCTGCGTGTGCTCGATGCGGGCCTGCATATCTGTCACATGATGGGCTATCGCGACCTGCAGCGTTGCCTCGATTTCGTTACCGATCACAGCGCGACCGCGCTGCAGCTCGGCGCGGGATACGGGATCGCCGTCGGCCGGCCGGCGAATCTCGTCGTGCTCGACGCCGACAGCGATTACGAGGCCGTGCGCCGGCAAGCGAAGGCGACGCTGTCGATCCGGCACGGCAACGTGATCATGCGGCGCGAGCCGGAGCGGATCACGTATCCGGGCTGAGCGTCGGCATGGCGGCAGTGGTATTCGTCAAACGCATGAATCGATTCTAAAAATACGTTTGTCTCATGGTGGGCGCGCGCCTACGATTCGGTGCTGACGACGGCGCGCGCGGTGCGCGCCGTGTCGATCCACTCCGCTCACCGAACTCATGCGCGCCGATCTGCCGTCCGCTCCGTCCTCATCGTCCCCGTCCTCCGCGCCCGCCGTGAGCCCGTTCGCGCGGATCGCGGCCGTCACGATCGTCACGGGCATCGGCGCTGGGCTCGGCGGCATGCTGCTCGCGCTGCTGCTGCACGCGATCCAGCATCTCGCGTACGGCTATGGCGCCGCGCATCTGGTCGGCACCGAAAGCTTTCTCACCGGCGTGACGGATGCCGATCCGCTGCGTCGCGTCGCGGCGATGATCGTCTGTGGCATCGTCGCGGGCGGCGGCTGGTGGGCGCTTTACCGCTACGGGCAGCCGCTCGTCGGCATTCGTCGCGCTGTGCAGGCCGCCGACCCGCGGATGCCGTTGGTCAGCACCACAATGCATGCGCTGCTGCAGATCGTCACCGTCGCGCTCGGCTCGCCGCTCGGCCGCGAAGTCGCGCCGCGCGAGATCGGCGCACTGATCGCGGGCCGACTCGCGCATCGCGCAGGGCTGACGCGCGACGATTGCCGCTTGATGGTCGCGTGCGGCGCCGGTGCAGGCCTCGCGGCCGTGTACAACGTGCCGCTCGGCGGCGCGGTGTTCGTGCTCGAGGTGCTGCTCGGCACGTTCGCCGTGCGCGCGGTGGCCGTCGCGCTCGTCACGTCGACGATCGCCGCCGTCGTCGCATGGATCGGGCTCGGCAACGAACACCAGTACACGATCGCGCCGTTCGTGCCGAGTGTGCCGCTCGTCGCCTGGTCGATCGTCTGCGGGCCGCTGTTCGGCTTCGCCGCCTACGGTTTCGTGCGGCTCACGACGCGGGCGCGCGCCGCTGCGCCCAAGGACAGACGCCTGCCGATCCTCTCGCTCGTCAATTTCGCGGTTGTCGGCGTGCTCGCGATGCGCTTTCCGTCATTGCTCGGCAACGGCAAGGGGCCCGCATCGCTCGGCTTCGACGGCACGCTGACGATCGGCATCGCCGCGACGCTGCTCGTGCTGAAGGTCGCGATCGAAGCGGCCAGCCTGCGTGCCGGTGCCGAAGGCGGCCTGCTGACGCCGGGCCTCGCCAACGGCGCGCTGCTCGGCGTCGTGCTCGGCGGGCTGTGGAGCGCCGTCTGGCCCGGCGCGTCGCTGGGCGGCTGCGCGCTCGTCGGTGCGACCGCATTCCTGGCCGCGTCGATGCAGATGCCGATCACGGCCGTCGTGCTGCTGCTCGAGTTCACGCGCGCGAATCACGACAGCCTCGTGCCGATGCTGCTCGCGGTGGCCGGTTCGCTCGTCGCATACCGGTTTGCGCAGCAGCGCGCCGAACGGCGCGCGACGATACGTACCACGCTCGTCACGCGCGCGACCGCCGCGCGCTGATGCGGTGACGCGCGTTCGCGTTCGCGCGTTCGCACGATACGATCGCGGCGGCACGCTCCGCCGCTTCGCGCCTGCCTCGTTCCCCGTCCACGCCGGTTCGCACGCCAAAGCGCATCGCGCGGTTCTGTGCAAGAATCCGCGCGATCCGCGCTTTCCCATAACCATATGCGCGCGGACGTCCCTATCAGGAAACGAGGAGTACAAGTTGATTCAACGCATTGCCCGCTTCTTCACGCAGGTGGTTCACCGCGTGCTGCCCGACCCGTTGATTTTCGCGATCCTGCTGACGATCGTCACGTTCGCGCTTGCGTTCGGCCTCACGCCGAACTCGCCGGTGCAACTGACGACGATGTGGGGTTCGGGCTTCTGGAACCTGCTCGCTTTCTCGATGCAGATGGTGATGATTCTCGTCACGGGCCACGCGCTCGCGAGTTCGCCGCCCGTGAAGCGGCTGCTCGTCGCGCTCGCGAGGGCCGCGCGCACGCCGGCGCAGGGCGTGATGCTCGTTGCCTTCGTCGGCGCGCTCGCGTGCGCGATCAACTGGGGCTTCGGGCTCGTGCTCGGCGCGATGCTCGCGCGGAAAGTCGCACGTCGTGTTGCCGGCAGCGACTATCGGCTGCTCGTCGCGTCCGCCTACATGGGCTTTCTGAGCTGGCACGGCGGCCTGTCGGGCTCGGTGCCACTCGTCGCCGCGACGAAAGGCAATCCGATGGAAAAGACGATCGGCCTGATCCCCGTGTCGCAGACGATCTTCACCGGCTACAACGCGTTCATCACGATCGGGCTGATCGTGATGCTGCCGTTTCTCGCGCGGATGATGATGCCGAAACCGGGCGATGTCGTCAGCGTCGATCCGGCGCTGCTCACCGAGCCGCCGAGCGTCGAGCGCGTGCTCGGGCCCGATGCGACGCTCGCGGAGCGCCTCGAGGAGAGCCGCGCGCTGTCGGTGTTCGTCGCTGCACTGTGCGCGGCGTTTCTCGTGCTGCGGTTCGTGCAGAAGGGCTTCGCACTCGACATCGATACGGTGAACCTCGCGTTCCTCGCCGCCGGCATCCTGCTGCACCGCACGCCGATGGCCTACGCGCGTGCCGTGGCCGGCGCCGCGCGCGGCGCGTCGGGGATCATGATCCAGTTCCCGTTCTACGCGGGCATCCAGGCGCTGATGGACCATTCGGGCCTCGCGGGCGTGATCACGAAGTGGTTCGTCGACATCGCGAACGTGCACACGTTTCCGCTGCTCGCGTTCCTGAGCTCGGCGGTGATCAACTTCGCGGTGCCGTCGGGCGGCGGTCACTGGGTCGTGCAGGGGCCGTTCGTGATGCCGGCCGCGCAGGCGCTCGGCGCCGATCTCGGCAAGGCCGCGATGGCGATCGCGTACGGCGAGGCGTGGACGAACATGGCGCAGCCGTTCTGGGCCTTGCCCGCGCTCGCGATCGCGGGGCTCGGCGTGCGCGACATCATGGGCTACTGCGTGACGACGCTGCTGTTTTCGGGTGTCGTGTTCGTCGCGGGGATGTATCTGTTCTGAGCGCGTTCCGAACGGCGGTGCGCGCGGGCGAGCGTCGGCTCTCGCGCGCGCCGGCCCGCGCCGCACCCGTCATGCGGCAGAACGCGCGCGCTGCCGTTCGTGCCCGTGACGCAGCGCGAGGCTCGCGAGCGCCGCGACGACGAGTGCGGCCGCCAGCAGCGTCAGGCCGTTCTTCGCATCGCCGGTCGCCTGTTCGATTGCGCCGACGACGGTCGGGCCGACGAAACCGCCGAGCAGGCCGCAGGTATTGACGAGGCCGAGGCCGCCCGCGAGCGCACTGCCGGCCAGGCGCGAGGCGGGAAACGTAAACACGATCGACTGGACGACGAAGAACATCGACGCGGCGACGCACACGCACAGTAGTCCCGCGAGCGGCGACGCGTGCGCGGCGCCGACCATGCCGGCCGCCATCACGACGAGGCCCGCGCACAGCAGCGCGCGCGAATGCCGCGATTCGCGCGCGAAGCGCGGCAGCGTCGCGGCGCCGAGCGCGGCGGCCAGCCACGGCAGCGCGGTGAGCAGGCCGACCGCGATCGGCGACAGCCGGCCCGATGCGCCGATGATCGCCGGCAGAAAAAAGATCACCGTGTAGATCGTCAGTTGATGGCAGAAGTAGACGAAGATCGCGAGCCAGATTTGCGGATCGCGCAGCGCGGCGCCGAATGCGTGGCCGCCATGCGACGCGGCGCCGGCGTCCTGTTCCGCGGCGAGCGCGCGCTCGAGCGCACGGCCCGTGTCCGGCGCGAGCCACGGCGCGGTGCTCGGACGGTCCGGCAGCCGTGTCCACACGACGAACGCGAGCAGGATCGCCGGAATCCCTTCGACGACGAACAGCCATTGCCAGCCGTGAAAGCCCAGCGTGCCGTCGAGTTCGATCAGCGCGCCGGCCAGCGGGCCGCCGACCACGTTCGCGATGCATACGCCGAGCAGGAAATAGCCGGTCGCGCGGGCGCGCTGTTCGCGGCCGAACCAGTACGTCAGATAGAGCATCACGCCGGGAAAGAGCCCGGCTTCGGCTGCGCCGAGCAGCAGCCGCATGACGTAGAACGATGTTTCGCCGCGCACGAACGCCATCGCAACCGACAGCGCGCCCCACGTGATCATGATCCGCGTGATCCAGAACCGCGCGCCGACGCGGTGCATGATCAGGTTGCTCGGGATTTCGAATAGCGCGTAGGTCAGGAAGAACAGTCCGGCGCCGAGGCCGTAGGCGGCGGACGAGATGCCGAGATCGACGCCCATCGAATGCTTCGCGAAGGCGATGTTGGTGCGATCGAGAAAGCTGATGACATAGGCGGCGATCAGCAGCGGCATCAGTTTGCGGAACAGCAGCCGGTTCAGCGACGCGCTTGCGTCTTGCGCGGCGGACGGCAGGGCCTGAGCGTGATGAGTGGACATGCGGACGACTCCGTTAAGGGCGAACCGGCGCGCACGGCAAGCACGACGTGCCGCGTTCGACAGAGGCCGCCGCGCGGGGCGCGGCGAACGAGCAGACGACGGAGCCGCGCGCCGGCGGCGCTCGACGGGAGCGGGGCGATATCGGGCGTCCTGGCGCCGGTTCGGGCCGGCGCCGCGTCTCTGCGCTTGCGAGTCCTGCGTGAGTGGGCGTGCGAGCGCGATCAGAAGTTCACTGCATCGCCGCCCTTGAGCGCGAGCATCGCGCGCGCCTCGGCCGGCGTCGCGATCTCGAGCGACAGCCCTTCGAGCACCTGCCGGATCTTCAGCACCTGCTCGGCGCTCGATTCGGCCAGTTTGCCGGGCGCGATCCAGAGCGAATCCTCGAGCCCGACACGCACGTTCGCGCCCTGCGCGGCGCCGATCGTCGCGAGCGGAATCTGGTTGCGGCCCGCGCCGAGGATCGACCACACGTAGTCGCGGCCGAACAGGCGATCGGCGGTGCGGCGCATATGCATCAGGTCCTCCGGATGCGCGCCGATGCCGCCGAGCAGGCCGAACACGCTTTGCACGAAGAACGGCGGTTTCGCGAGCCCGCGATCGACGAAGTGCGCGAGGTTGTACAGATGCGAAATGTCGTAGCACTCGAATTCGAAACGCGTGCCGTTGGCGCCGCAGCGCGTGAGGATCGTCTCGATGTCGGCGAACGTGTTCTTGAACACGAGATCGCGGCTTTTCTCGAGATGCTCGCGCTCCCACGGATGCTTCAATTCGCGAAAGCGCTCGAGCATCGGATACAGGCCGAAGTTCATCGAGCCCATGTTGAGCGAGGCGATTTCCGGCTGGAAATGCAGCGCGGGGCGCAGCCGCTCCTCGACGGTCATGTGCGGACTGCCGCCCGACGTGAGGTTGATGACGGCGTCGGTCTGCGCCTTGATCCGGGGCAGGAATTCCTCGAAGACGGCCGGATCCTGCGTCGGCTTGCCGTCGGACGGATTGCGCGCGTGCAGATGGAGGATCGCCGCGCCGGCGCGGGCGGCCGCAACCGCGGCCGTCTCGATCTCGTGCGGCGTGACGGGCAGATACGGCGACATCGACGGCGTATGGATCGCGCCGGTCGGCGCACAGGTGATGATGACTTTGCGAGCGTTTGCCACGGATCGGTTCCTTTCGGTGGACGGTGCAGGAGGGCTCAGAGCACTTCGACGTTGCCGCAGACGGAGATCGCCTGGCCGGTGATGCCGTGCCCGCCGGGCGAGCACAGGAACAGCGCGGTCGCCGCGATTTCGGCCGGCTCGGTCATCCGGCGCAGCGAGATCCGTTCGAGATAGCGCTGCTCCATCTCGTCGTAGCCGATGCCGAGCTGTTGCGCGCGCGCTTCGATCACGCGGCGGATGCGCGGGCCGCGCACGATGCCGGGCTGGATCGCATTCACGCGAATGCCGAGCGGCCCCAGTTCGATCGCGAGGCTCTTCACGAGACCGACGACCGCCCATTTGGTGGCCGCGTAAGGCGTGCGGTACGCATAGCCGAGCCGGCCCGCGACCGACGACAGCGCGATGATCGCGCCGCCGTGCTTCGACTCGCGCAGCAGCGGCACGGCGCGTCGCGCGAATTCGAATTGCGCGTTCAGATTGATCGCGACCGTCTGCTCCCACTGCGCGGGATCGATCTCGTCGATGCCGCCGGTCGGGCCCGCGATGCCCGCGTTGTTGACCAGTACGTCGAGGCCGCCGAGCGTTGCCGCGACGTCCGCGAATACGCGCTCGACCGCCGCGCGGTCCGATACGTCGGCAAGCGTTGCGCCGATCGCGGCACGCGACGGCCGGTCGGCGAGCGCCGCGATCGCGGCCTGCGACGCGTCGCAGACATGCACGCGCGCACCGCATTCGGCGAACGCATCGGCGATGGCGAGGCCGATGCCGGATGCGCCGCCGGTCACGAGGACGCGAAGGCCGTCATAGGGTTTCAGCAGGTCGGAAGCGGTCATGCGCGGTTGTCTCCATCGTTGATGTTGTCGGATGCGGCGCGCCGTTGCGCGGCGTTAGGCGTTACTGCTTGGCGTTCACGCGGCGCGGCGCCTGCTCGGCACGCAGCGTCGCGGCCAGATCGTGCGCGGCACCGCCGATGTCGAGCGCGATGCCGGCGCGCACGCCGGCGCCGTCGCGCCGCTCGAGCGCATCGACGACCGCGCGGTGCGCGTCCATCGAGCGCCGCATGTGCGGGATGTCGAGCGCGACCATGTTCAGGAACGGTCCGACGCGCATCCACAGGTTTTCGACGATCGCGAGCGTGCTGTCGCTCGCGCCGTGCGCGTAGATGGCGCTGTGAAACGCGAAATTGCTCTGCAGATACGCGCGCGACCGGCCGGCTTCAGCGTGCGCCTGCATGGCCTCGCAGGTCTTGCGCAGGGCGGCGATTTGCGCGTCGGTCATGCGCGCGCACGCGCGTTCGGCGATGCAGCCTTCGAGCGCGATGCGCACGTCGCGCAGTTCGTCGAGCATGTCGAGCGTCATCGGCGGCACGACGAGCGCGCGGTTCGGGCCGTCGACGAGCGCGCGTTCCGCGTGCAGTCGCGTGAGGGCCGCGCGTACCGGCATCGTCGACGAGCCGACGGCCTCGGCCACGCTGCGCAGGCTCAGCGCCTGGCCCGGCGCGAAGCGACCGCTCATCAGCGCTTCGCGCAATTGGCGATAGACCTTGTCGGCCATCGTTTCCTGTTCGATGGCTTTCAGTGCGGGCGGGACGATGCGAGGGGCCAAGGTGCGGTTCTCCTGGTTTAATCTGCGATCTGTGATCACACTTGCGATGGGGGAAGTGTCGGCGATGAGGCAGGGGTAGTCAAGGCGGAGGGGATTGGGGAAAACGTGGAGGTGGGGAGATGGCAGTCGTGTGGGACGCACGTGGTGTGGTGGACGCGTCGTGCCAGCTATAGGCGTCGCGGGATTTCGCTAGCGGCGGCCGGCCTGCGTGCGGTGCCGCGAGCGGCCGTATCGACGAGCGCTTGCGCCGCAGACGCATACGCAGAGCAAACCTATTCCAGCGTCCGGATCGAATTGCGGACGCCGCCTTTCCCGACACGCGCACGCCACCCGATCGCCAGCCGCCGATCGATCATGCAGAATCGAACCCTTCGTTTCCGCCGACAAGCACGCCATGACCAATCCGATCGATGCTCCCGGCCGCCGCGCGTACGCTGAATTTGCCCAGCGCTACGCCGACATCGCGCCGACCAAGCCGCACAACGCGCTTTACGAACGGCCGGCGACGCTCGCGCTGCTCGGCGACGTCGCCGGACTGACGGTGCTCGACGCCGGCTGCGGACCCGGCATCTGCAGCGAGCTGCTCGCACGGCGCGGCGCGACGGTTCATGCCTTCGACGTGACACCCGAGATGGTCGCACTCGCGCGTGCGCGCTGCGCGGGGCTCGCCGTCGATGTCGCGCAGGGCGATCTCGCCGCGCCGCTCGACTGGCTGCCCGATGCGTCATTCGACAAGGTGCTGTGTTCGCTCGCCCTCGACTACGTGCGCGATCTCGCGCCGACGCTGCACGAATTCGCGCGCGTCGCGCGCCGCGGCGCGACGCTCGTGTTCTCGATGGCGCATCCGATGCGCGACTGGATCGACGAGCGCACGCGCGGCGATCGCCCGTACTTCGAGACGTCGCGCTTCGGCATGTACTGGTCCGGGTTCGGCGAGCCGAAACCCTATGTCGAGGCGTGGCGGCGGCCGCTTGCCGACATCCTGAACGGGGTCGCCGACGCCGGCTGGCGGCTCGACCGCTTCGTCGAGCCGAAGCCGCTGCCCGAGATGCAGGCCGTGGCGGAGCGGCTGTACGCGGAGCTGTCGCTCGCACCCGCGTTCCTGTGCGTGCGCGCGCGACGCTGATCGCGCGCGTCGCACGACGCGCCGACGCTTCGCTCAGTGCGCCGGCTCGTCGGTCAGCGTGCCGAGGAACGCCTCGATGTCCTTGATGTCCTGCGCCGTCATCGCGGGCGTGTCGCCCGGCTTGCGATCGAATGGCGCGTCAGTCACGTCGACGTTCGCGCGGTACTTCGGCGGAATGTCGTCGTATTGGTCGACCTTGCCGTCCGCGCCGCGCGCATAGAACTTTTGCGGTGCGATGCTGCGTTCGTTGTAGAACGCCATCACCTGATCGAGCGTGTGATAGACGCCGTTGTGGAAGAACACGTGGCGTGTCGCCGCGTTGCGCAGCGTCGGCGTCAGGAACATCCCGCAATATTGCGTCTGGTCCTTCAGATCCTCGCGGAACGGTCCGCACACGCCGAGATCGTAGAACGCCGGATCGCGGTTCTGCGCGAGCTGCCGGTTGCGCGGCACGGCGAGCGCTTCGTACTGGTAGTCGGTAAACATCGGCGGCAGCCCGTCGGCGCCGGGCTTCGACAGGTGACAGCCCGCGCAGTTGGCCTTGTGCGGATCGTTGAACAGCCGCAGGCCGCGCAGCTCGGCCTGCGTGAGGCGCGCGCGGCCCTCGAGCCAGCGGTCGTACTTGCTGTTGTACGGATGGAACGACGGATCCTCGACCTGATAGCGCGCGATCGCGAACATCGCTTCGGACACCGCGAGTTGCGGACTGTCGAACACGCGCGAGCCGAACAACTGCAGGAACTGCGTCCGGTGCGACGACTGCGACAGCTTGTGCGCGACCTCGTCGACGCTCGCATTCGCCATCTCGACGGGGTTCAGCAGCGGACCGAATGCCTGCTGCTGCAGCGTGTCCGCGCGGCCGTCCCAGAACATTCCCCCTTGCGGTACGAGCTGCGGTGCGGCCGAGGTGCCGGCCACCTTCTGCGCCTTCACGACGCCGGCCGCCGCAGCCGCCTGCTGCGCGACGCTCGGTGCGTCGTCGTTTTCGCCGGCATCGGGGCCGATGCTGAAGTTCGGCTGCCGATACAGATACATCAGCGACGGCGGCGGCCGATAACCGTGCTGCGTCATCGCGAGGCCGCCCGGCTGCACGTCGAGCGCGTTCGGCGGCCCGTAGGCGTGATCAGGGTTGTGGCACGACGCACACGACTGCTTGCCGGATGCCGACAGCGACGCATCGAAGAACAGCGCGCGGCCGAGCTGCGCGACCGCGGACAGCGGCTGCACGGGCGGTCGCTGCAGCACGATCGGATGCGGATTCGCGCCGGTCCAGTCCGCGACGACGTCGCCGATCGCGGCCGGCGTATGTGCGGGAAACGCGATCGCGAAGGCGCCGTAGCCGAGGACGGCCGCGCCGAGCGCGAGCGCCGCGCGGCGTGCGAAGCGGAAAGGGGCGCGCGGCGCGGCGGCGCCGGGCGTATCGGGAGACGGGAACGCGGAACGGACTGTCATGCTGTCGCTCGGGAATCGAAGGCCGCACGAGGCGGCGCGATAAAACGAAAACGGCCGGCGCACGCTGCGCCGGCCTGCTGCGCGACGACGCCCGTCAGATCGACGGCGCGGCGCTCAGCGCAGTGCCTTGCGCCGGATCGAGATAGAGCGGCGCGGTGTTCGGCTTCGACGCGAAGTCGAACAGCCCGCGCAGGTCGCCCGCCGATGCGTCGAACGAACCGCCGCCGATGCGCTGCCCGCCGAGCCAGTTGTCCTCGATGAAGCGCACGACGGACGCCTGGTCGATCATCGTGTGGTCGACGTAGTTCTGCTTCGCGTACGGCGAGATCACGACGAACGGAATGCGCACGCCGGGGCCGCAGCGGCCGTTCACGGTGCCGCCGTTCACGCCGGTCGTGCCGCCGCTGCCGCACTGGCCGTTGCCGCTGACCTGGTCGACGGCGTCCGACGACGCGCGCGTGGGCGCCGTGTACGCATGGTCGTACCAGCCGTCCGAGTCGTCATACGTGACGATCACCGCGGTGTTCTGCCAGTCGGGCTGCTGCTGCAGGAAGTTGACGACCTTCGTGACGAACGCCTGCTCGTCGAGCGGATCCGAGTAGCCGGCATGGCCGTCCTGCGCGGCCGGCGCCTTCAGGAAGCTGACCGACGGGAAGTTGCCGGCCTTCACGGCGGCGAAGAAGTCGTCCGTGTCGTACTGGTGATTCGCCGGTTCGGGCGTCTTGCCGTCGGTTTCGACGCTCGAGCCGATCGCCGCGATCGAACTCGGACGCGTGTGCTGCGGATTCGCGGTCGACGCGTAGTACTGGAACCAGTTGTGATGCGGGATGTAGTCGGCCGTCGCGGCATTCACGGCGGTCGCGACGGTGCTGCGGTTGCAGCCGGTCGTGCCGTTGCTGTTCGTCGTCGACAGGTTGAAGCCGCCCATGAAGCCGCCCCACGTGATGTGGGCCGCGTTCAGCAGGTCGCCGATGTTCTTGCCGGACATCATCGCCTGATCGGTCGTGCTCGAACAGACGTCGTAGCCGGGATCGACGTCGTTGATCATCGTGTAGCCGCCCTGGCCGTCGTTGATGTAGTACGAGCTCTTCGCGAGCGTCGACGGCTGCGCGGACGTCTTCACGATCTGCATGCCGTTCGTCTGGCCCGACACGACGTTCAGTGCACCGGGTGTCGACGGGCCGTAGACCGTCGTGTATGCGTTGTCGCTCATCGCGAAGCGCTGCGCGTAGTTCCACAGCGCGGTCACCGTATTGCCGTCGAAGTAGCCCATCACCTGGCCCTTCGTGCCGAACGCGCCGGCGCCGCCGGACGAGCCCTTGCCCGTGTATTTCGGGAACAGGTCGGCCAGGCCGTTGTCCTCGGCCTGCTGTTCGGCCGTGTACGCGTGGTTCTGGTCGGCGGTCGCCGCCTGCGTGCGGTCGAGACGGAACGGGTTCGCGGCGTCGGTGCCGTTCGCGGTGTTCGTGAAGTTCGGGTTCGCGGTGAGCAGCGTGCCCGTCAGGCCGTTGACCGCCGGCGTGCCCGCCTTGGCCGTAAAGGCCGGCTCGCCGGCCGGGTTCGTCGCGTTCGGATAGGTGCCGAAGTAGTGGTCGAACGAGACGTTTTCGCCGTAGATCACGACGAGGTGCTTGATCGGCGTGGCGGTCTGCAAGGCGTCCTGCGACGAGACGGGCGTCGACGTCGGATCGTCGCTGCCGCCGCAGGCGAACAGCGTCAGCGCTGCGCCGGCGCAGGCGGTAACGAGCAAGGCTTGACGGAACATCGGGAAACTCCGGGTAGGTTTTCGACGGTGGACGCGGCGCCGTCGACGGTCGTTGGACGCGGCGCGCGCGATGGAGCACCGGCATTGAAACAGCCCGACGTGAAGATATGGGGACGGACTGGTTTCGCCTGCATTGCGCTGCGGTATCGATTTCATTACTTCGTCGCGCGCGGCGAAAGACAACGGAAAGGGCGAATCGCGTGATGGCGGGCAGGGCGTCGGTACCCACGATGAGCGAGAGGCGGTTTTTGACAACCGCATGACAGCTTCATAGGATGGACACCCGCCGCGGCGACTTCGCCGCGCGTGTCACCCGGAGCCCTCAGCGTGCCGATTCCCGTCCTGTTTGCCGTTCTGTGTGCCGCCTTCCTGCACGCGTCATGGAATGCGCTCGTGCGCAGCAGCGGCGACCGGTTGCGCTCGGCCACCGTCCTGCAGATGGCGATCGGCGCGTTTGCGCTGCTGTTCCTGCCCGCGGCCGCGCCGATCGCGGCGACGAGCTGGCTTTATGTGATTGCGTCGGCCGTGCTGCACGTCGTCTATACGCTGCTGCTCGTGCGCGCATACGAGCACGGCGATCTCAGCGTCGCGTATCCCGTCGCGCGCGGCACGGCGCCGCTGCTCGTCACGCTCGGTGCGGCGGCATTCGCCGGCGAACATTTGAGCGCGGGTGCACAGGCCGGACTCGTGCTGATCTGCGCGGGCATCATGGCGATCGGACTCGAGCGCGGCCGCGGCGCGAGGCACGCGATGGCGCAGGTCTTGCCGACGGCATTCGCGACCGGCGTGTCGATCGCCGCATACAGCGTGGTCGACGGAATCGGCGTGCGCGAAAGCGGCAGCACGGTCGGCTATACCGCATGGATGTTCGTGCTGACGGGTGCGCTGATGGCCGCGTACTATCGGCTGCGCGCGGGGCCGCTGCGGGTTCTGCAGGATGGGGCGGAAACGGCGAAGGCGGCGTGCGGCGGCGTATTCGCGGCGCTCGCGTACGGCATCGTGATCTGGGCGATGGACCGCGCGCCGATGGGGCCCGTATCGGCGCTGCGCGAAACGAGCGTCGTGTTCGCTGCGCTGATCGCACGCGTGTATCTCGGCGAGCGGCTGACGTCGCGTAGGGCAGCCGGATGCGCCGTGATCGCGGCCGGTGCGCTGTTGATCAGTACGTTCGCGGCCGTGCGTTGAGTCGCGCAGGATAGCGCGGAGTAGCGCGGCGGTGCCAGCGGCCCGCGCTCAGACGGAAAGACCGGGCGCCCGTCACTCTTCGACCGGCATCGCACTCGTGCACTTGATTTCGTCGAGACAGACGCTCGAATGCACGCCGCTCACACCGGGAATGCGCATCAGCGTCTCGAGCAGGAATCTCGACAGTCCCTTCAGATCGTGCGCGACGACCTTCAGCACGTAGTCGATGTCGCCCGTCACCGAGAAGCACTCCTGGATCTGCGCGAGATCGGACACGAGCTTCTGGAACTTCGACAGGTCGCGGATATGCCCGCGCTCCATCGTCACGTGCACGAACGCCGTGACGCCGAAGCCGAGCGTATCGGGGCACAGCCGCGTCTCGTAGCGGCGGATCGCGCCGATCTCCTCGAGCCGCCGGTGACGCCGCAACGTCTGCGCGGGCGACAGGCCGACCGCTTTGGCCAGTTCGAGATTCGACGCGCGGCCGTTCTCCTGCAGGATCGCGAGCAAGTGGCGATCGATGCGATCGAGAACCGGTTCAGGCATTTTTGTTTCCTCATCTGTCTCCTGGATGCAATCTTATCTCATAATGTAGGGTTTGCATGAACGGGTTACGAAACCCGATTTCCCGACCGCGACGCTAAACTGACGCCGGATTTGCGTGTGCGCCCGCCTGCTGGGCGGCGGGCGACGGCCCGGCAACCGCGCGCAGACACGGCGACGGGCATCGGGCACCGCCACGCGAAGATTGCAGTCCCCAACCCGGCGGCTCCACGAACGGCCGCCGGCACAGCAAAACAGCGCCCGGCACCCCGAAGGCGCACCGCTTCCGGCGGAGGCGGACAGAGTGGAGAAGACATGGTTTCTGGAAACGAGAAGGACGGCCTGAAGCGTGGGCTGAAGAACCGGCACATCCAGCTGATTGCGCTGGGTGGCGCACTGGGTACCGGGCTGTTCCTGGGCATTGCGCAGACGATCAAGATGGCCGGCCCGTCCGTGCTGCTCGGCTATGCGGTGGCCGGCGTCGTCGCGTTTTTCATCATGCGCCAGCTCGGCGAGATGGTCGTCGACGAGCCCGTCGCCGGCTCGTTCAGCTATTTCGCGGACAAATACTGCGGCCACTTCACCGGTTTCCTGTCCGGCTGGAACTACTGGGTGCTCTACATCCTCGTCAGCATGGCCGAGCTGTCGGCCGTCGGCATCTACGTGCAGTACTGGTGGCCCGGCGTGCCGACGTGGGTCTCCGCGCTCGTGTTCTTCGTCGTCATCAACCTCGTCAACCTGACGAGCGTGAAGTCGTACGGCGAGACGGAATTCTGGTTCTCGATCATCAAGGTTGCCGCGATCGTCGGCATGATCGGCTTCGGCGGCTGGCTGCTCGCGAGCGGGCATGCGGGACCGGAAGCGAGCGTCGCGAACCTCTGGCAGCACGGCGGCTTCTTCCCGAACGGCGTGTCGGGCCTCGTGATGTCGATGGCCGCGATCATGTTCTCGTTCGGCGGGCTCGAACTGGTCGGGATCACGGCGGCCGAAGCCGACGATCCGAAGCGCAGCATTCCGCGCGCGACGAACCAGGTCATCTACCGGATCCTGATTTTCTACATCGGCGCGCTCGGCGTGCTGCTGTCGCTCTATCCGTGGCAAAAGGTCGTGTCCGGCGGCAGCCCGTTCGTGCTGATCTTCCATGCGCTGAGCAGCGACGTGGTCGCGAACGTGCTGAACGTCGTCGTGCTGACGGCGGCGCTGTCGGTGTACAACAGCGGCGTCTACTGCAACAGCCGGATGCTGTTCGGCCTCGCGAAGCAGGGCAATGCGCCGAAGGTGCTGTGCTCGGTGAACCGGCGCGGCATTCCGCTCGCCGCGCTCGGCGCGTCGGCACTCGCGACGGGCGTCTGCGTGCTCGTCAACTACTTCATGCCGGGCAAGGCGTTCGAAGTGCTGATGGGGCTCGTCGTGTCGGCGCTGATCATCAACTGGGCGATGATCACGCTGATCCATCTGAAGTTCCGTCAGGCCAAGCGGGCAGCCGGGGAGCAGACGTCCTTCCGCAGTCTGGGCTATCCTTTTACGAATTATCTGTGCCTGGCGTTCATGGCCGGCATTCTCGTCGTGATGTACCTGACGCCGGATCTCCGCCTGTCGGTGTACCTGATTCCCGTGTGGCTCGCGGTTCTCGCGGTCGGGTATCGCTTCCGTCAGAAGAATGCCGGCTATGCGCTGCGTAACGGCGCATCCGCACGCTGACGCGCGCCGCGACCGATCATTCCTCCAAACGAGACCGACATAGCCATGTTCGAACACATCGAAGCGTATCCGGGCGATCCGATCCTCACGCTGAACGAGAACTTCCAGAAAGATCCGCGCGACCGCAAGGTCAACCTCAGCATCGGCATCTATTTCGATGCCGAAGGGCGGATTCCCGTGATGGGCGCGGTACGCGAAGCCGAAACGGCGCTGCAGCGCGAGAGCGGCCCGAAGCCGTACCTGCCGATGGTCGGTCTGGCCGCGTATCGCGACGCGGTGCAGGCGCTCGTGTTCGGCGCCGATCATCCGGCGCGTGCGGCCGGTCGCATCGCGACCGTGCAGACGCTCGGCGGCTCGGGCGCGCTGAAGGTCGGCGCCGATTTCCTGAAGCGCTATTTCCCCGACGCGCAGGTGTGGCTGAGCGATCCGAGCTGGGAAAACCACCGCTTCATCTTCGAGCGTGCGGGCTTCACGGTCAACACGTATCCGTACTACGACGAAGCGACGGGCGGCCTCAAGTTCGACGCAATGCTCGCGGCGATCGACGCGCTGCCGGCGCGCAGCGTCGTGCTGCTGCATGCGTGCTGCCATAACCCGACCGGCGTCGATCTCGACGAAGGTCAGTGGGAGAAGCTGATCGACGTGATCGAGGCGCGCGAACTGCTGCCGTTCGTCGACATGGCCTACCAGGGCTTCGGCGCGGGGCTCGACGCCGATGCGTTCGCGGTGCGCGAACTCGCGCGGCGCGGCGTGCCGGCACTCGTCGCGAATTCGTTCTCGAAGAACTTCTCGCTGTATGGCGAACGCGTCGGCGGGCTCAGCGTCGTCTGCGAAGATGCGGCCGCCGCCGAGCGCGTGCTCGGCCAGCTCGCCGGCGCCGTGCGCTCGAACTACAGCAACCCGCAAACGTACGGCGCGAAGGTCGTGTCGGCCGTGCTGAATACGCCCGCGCTGCGCAAGCAGTGGGAAGAAGAACTCGCGGCGATGTGCCGCCGCATCGCGCGCATGCGTCAGGCGATCCACGACGGGCTGCGCGATCACGTCAGCGGCGAAGCGCTCACGCGCTACGTGAAGCAGCGCGGGATGTTCACGTACACGGGCCTGACCGAATCGCAGGTCGAAGCGCTGCGCGAAGTGCACGGCGTGTACATCCTGCGCTCGGGCCGGATGTGCGTGGCCGGGCTGAACGATTCGAACGTCGGCATCGTCGCGGATGCGATCGGCAAGGTGCTGAAGAGCGGCGTCTGAACGCGGCTGCACGCGTCGCGAAAACCGGCTGTCTCCTCGAGGGAGGCAGCCGGTTTTTTTATGCTGCCGTCCGGCGCCGCACCCCTGTCGCGGTCGCAGGCACAGCAGTACGATCACGGAATCGTACGCAGATCGACACGGAACGCATGGGTATACGGATCGTACAGCTGGGATCGCCGCGCGCGGCGGGCGAAGGGTTGCGGATCGGCACGGTACGTCGGCCGCCGCGCGGCGTGCCGAAAGCCGAATTCGCCTCGCGCGATTATTACGACGTGTGGCTGCCGACGCTGTCGCCGAGCGCCGAACTCGTCGCGCAGGCGCAGGCCGCCGAAAGCGACGCCGAATGGCGCGCGTTCAAGCGTCACTTCCGTGCCGAAATGGCGCATGGCGATGCGGCGAAGGTGCTCGATCTGCTCGCTGCGCTGTCGGCGACGACCGCGTTCTCGATCGGCTGCTATTGCGACGACGAAAACCGCTGCCACCGCAGCGTGCTGCGCGAACTGCTCGCCGAACGCGGCGCGACGATCGAACCGGACGCACGGTGACGGCGCCGCCCGCTTGATGCAGATCAAGCGCGTGGCGGCGCGCGCCACTATGCTCACGTGAACGGATGCGGGCCCGCCCGCGCAGGCGCGGCCGACGAACGCGCCGCCGGGCACGACGAATGCTCGACGAAACCCACGGCCGGCCCATGCCGCAGCTTCAGGCGGCGCGGCCGTCGCCGGTTCGACGGCCGACACCGCAGGAGGAGTCATGACACTGCAGGGCAACATTCACGAGCGCGACTGGTCGGTCGAGGTCGAGACGCGGCCGTGCGAATCGGGCGAGTTCCGCTGCCGCGTATCGGTCGAGCACGGCACGGGCGCCGGGCGATTTCACCATACGTTCGAGCACAGCCACGCGTATCCGACCGAGCACGAAGCGATGATCGAAGGCTTGCGCGCCGGGATGACGTGGATCGAATTGAAGATGTCGCAGGCGTTCAACGTCTGAGCTTCACGCGCCGCGGCCGGCCGCGAACGGGCCGCTGCCGGCGCGCGTCGGTTCGCGTGCCTCACACGCGGGCGAGCGCCTGCGCGTCGAGAATCCGCACGCGCTTGCCGCGCGTTTCGACGAGCGCGTCGCGATGGAAGCGCGAGAACATCCGGCTGACCGTTTCCAGCTTCATCCCGAGATAGCAGCCGATTTCCTCGCGCGTCATCCGCAAATTGAATTCCGACGCCGAATAGCCGCGCGCCTGGAAGCGCGACGACAGATTCAGCAGAAAGTGCGCGACGCGCTGCTCGGCCGACATCGTGCCGAGCAGCAGCATCTGGCTCGATTCGCGCACGATCTCGCTGCTGAGCAGCTGATAGAGGAAGTGCTGCATCGGCTTGATCTCGCGGCACGCCGCTTCGAGCGCGTCGAACGGGATGATGCACACGACGCTGTCCTCGAGCGCGATCGCGTCGCAGCAGTGCTGGCCGCTGCCGATGCCGTCGAGGCCGAGCGTTTCGCCGGCGATCTGGAAACCCGTCACGTGCTCGCGGCCGTCGCGATGCATCATCACCGTCTTGAACGAGCCGGCGCGTACCGCGTACAGGCTGTGGAACGGATCGTCCGCGCGGAACAGCGCATCGCCCTGACGCACATGGCGTGTCGCGCAGATGATCGCGTCGAGGCGGCTGTACTCGGCCGCGGTCAGATGCGGCGGCAGGCACATCGCGCGCATCGCGCACGCCGAGCAGCGCGCGGCCGCCGGCTTGGCCGAATCGGCGCGCGCGACGGCCTGAAGCTCGATCGGTTGCGGGCCGATCACGGGCGCGTCGAGGACGCTGGCGGTAGCAGTGGACATGAGACACTCCGGCACGGTCAGGGTCGGTGCGCGCGCGCGTGCACCAGCGATTCGATCAGGCGGCACGCGGCGTCGAATTCGACGGTCTTGTCGAAGAAATAATCGGCGCCGGCAGCCGCGCACGCTTGTCTGAATGCCGGCGCGGAATGGTTCGTCAGCACGATCGTGACGATGCGCGGGACCGCCTTCGACAACATTCCGATCAGGTCGAGGCCGCTGCCGTCGGCCAGCCGCAGATCGACGATCACGACGTCGGCCCGGCTGCGGTGAATCTGCGTCCACGCGCGCTGGCCGTCCTCCGCTTCGCCGACGACCGCGACGCCGCGGATCGCGCCGACGAGCAGCGCGATCCGGCGCCGCACGGGCACGGCATGATCGACGAGGAACACCCGAAGCACAGCGGGCGACGGACCGGCATTCATCGGGCCAGTATCGTGCTGCGCCGCGGAAAAGGAAATCGGCGGAATTGGAAGTTGGCGTAGGCCGCTTCGTCGCGTTGTAGGGGGTTTCCTACAGCGGGTGCGGCGCAACGAACGCGTGCGCGCAGCGGGTACCGCATGCTGCGCGCCGCGGGCGCGGCCCGGCGCCGCGTCGGCGGCTCAGTGTTGCGGGACGTACGTTCAACGCTGCTCGCGCGCGGCGAGCGCATCGCGCGCCGTGCGGCACGCGGCGAGATCCCATGCCGCGCAGCCCACCGTCTTGAACAGCATCGGGCCGCCGCGCGCGAACGTGCCGTTCAGCACGTCGGCGAGCGAGGCGACCTGCCGCCAGTCGACGTTCGCGACGATCAGGTCGCCCGCTTCATGGCGCGCGCCGGCCGGGTCGTCGACGACGAGCCGGCTGTGCCGCACGGTGTCCGCCGCGATTTCGGCCGCGTCCGCCGTGAACGCGCCGACGCCGACCACGAGCCGGCCTTCGCGCGCCGCGTCGCGATAGACGGGCGTGCGGCTCGTCGTCAGCGTGACGACGACGTCGATCGCATCGGGAATCGCGTCGCCGTCGAGCGGCACGAGCTGCGGTGCGTGCTCGCGATGTGCCGCGCAGAATTCGGCCGCGCTCGCGGGCCGCGAACCGCGCACGTGCAGCCGCGCGTCGGGAAAGAGCGCCGTGAACGCCTCCGCGTGATTCGCGGCCTGCTTGCCGGTGCCGATCAGCAGGATCTCGCGCGGCGTGCCGTGCAGCGCCTGGACGCCGAGCGCGGTGACGGCCGCCGTGCGGCGACCGGTAACGGTCGGGCCGTCGAGCACGAAGCGCATCTCGCCCGTCGTCGCATCGCATGCGATCACCTGGCCGAGGATCGTCGGCAGCCCGCGCGCCGCATTGCCGGGGCATACGTTGACGAGCTTGTGGATCGCGAGATCGTGCGCGCTGGACGGCATCGACAGCATCACGCCGCCGGCCTGCAGCGGCACGACGAGCCGCTCGGGGCTGACGATCTTGCCGGCCGCGTAGTCGGCGACGGTGCGGGCGAGCGTGGCGAGCAGCGCCGGGTAGTCGAGCAGCGCGGCCGTATCGGCGGCGTCGAAAACGGGAGTCCGGGAGAGGGCGGTCATCGTAGGCGTCGGTGAGCGTGGACGAGCGCGCGGTGTGCGCGCGACGGGCTGCCGGATACCGCGACATATGGCAGGCTGGATCGAATTTATACCAGTTTGCCGCGCGGCGGCAAGTCCGGAAACCGAGCATCCGGCCGGTTTTGGTTCTAATATCTGTCCACCGATCGCTGTCGCGTGCCACGCCCGCGATCGATCCGTTTCGATTCTCATCCGACCACGCAGGAGCCCCCAGACGATGTCCGCGCGTCCCGAATCCCCCGAAGGCGGTTTCCGTCCGCTGCAAATCTACGAGCAGGTTGCGGAGAAGATCCGGGACGAGATTCGTGCCGGACGCTATGCGCCCGACACGCGGCTGCCGTCCGAGCGCGAGCTCGCGGCGCTGTTCCAGGTCGGCCGGCCCGCGGTGCGCGAAGCGATCGGCGCGTTGCAGAACGAGGGGCTCGTGTTCACGAAGCGCAATTCGGGCACCTACGTCGTGTCGTCGCCGCTCGACGTGCTCGCGCAGCGCGGCGACGCGCGCGACCCGTCCGAAGCCGACGTGAGCCCGACGTCGACGCTCGACGTGCGGCTGATCCTCGAACCCGCGATCGCACGGCTCGCCGCGGCGCAGGGGCGCGCCGATCCGGTCGCCGAGGGCTATCTCGCGCAGATGGAAACGATCAGCGACATCGACGATCCGCGGCAGCGCGCGCTATGGAACGAAAGCGACCGGCTGTTCCACCGGCAGCTCGCGCTGATGACCGGCGACGCATTGATCGTGAAGATCGCCGACGAAGTCGCGAAGACGATGGATCAGCCGTTGTGGAAGCGGCTCAAGGACGACGGCATCTACGACGCAGGCCGGATCCGGCTCTACGTGTCCGAACACCGGCTGATCTACGAAGCGATCGTCTCCGGCGATGCGGACGCGGCCGCGTTCTACGTCGAGCAGCACATCCGGCGCGTTCGACGCGACATCGCGCCGAAATAGCGGTGCGCTGATCTGGTTGACGCCGGAACCAGATTGCCGCCGATTATTTTGAAATTGCTTGCGGGGCGACCACGCGTCGTCTACATTGGTTGCGATCCAACCAGTCGGGAGCGCGTCATGCGATACCTCGTTACCGTGCTGTCGGTCGCCGTCGCGGCCGGCACGCTCGCGTCGGCCCATGCGCAGGAAGTCGTGACGATCGGCCACTCCGCGCCGCTCACGGGCCCGCAGGCCGCGAACGGCAAGGACAACGAAAACGGCGCGCGGCTCGCGGTCGACGAACTGAACCGGGCCGGCGTGAAGGTCGCGGGCAAGACGGTCACGTTCCGGCTGCTGTCGGAGGACGATCAGGCCGATCCCAAGGTCGGCGTGCAGGTCGCACAGAACCTCGTCGACAAGGGCGTCGTCGCGGTGCTCGGCCCGTACAACTCGGGCGTCGCGATTCCGGCGTCGCGCGTGTATGCGAACGCCGGCGTGCCGATCCTGCCGGTCGCGTCGAATCCGGCGCTCACGCGGCAGGGCTTCAAGAACATCTTCCGGATCGGTGCGAGCGACGAGCAGCTCGGCGGCACGATGGCCACGTTCGCCGCGAAGACGCTGAACGCGAAGACGGCCGCGATCATCGACGATCGAACCGCATACGGGCAAGGGATCGCCGAACAGTTCGCGAAAGTCGCGAAGGCCAACGGCATCCGCATCGTCGACCAGGAATACACGAATTCGTCGGCGACCGATTTCCTCGGGATCCTCACCAAGATCAAGGCCGGCAATCCGGACGTGATCTTCTTCGGCGGCTATGCGGCGCAGGGCGCGCCGATGGCCAAGCAGATGAAGCAGCGCGGGCTGCGCGCGAAGCTGCTCGGCGGCGACGGCATCTGCTCGGCCGACATGGGCAAGGTGGCGGGCGAGGCGGCGTCGATCGTCTACTGCGCGCAAGGCGGCGTCGCGCTCGACAAGACGCCGGACGGCCGCGCATTCCTGAAGAAGTATCACGACACCTATCACGCCGACACGCAGGTGTACGCGGTGAACTACTACGACGGCGTGAAGCTGCTCGCCGATGCGATGGCCAAGGCCGGCACGACCACCGACAAGGCGAAGCTGATCGCGCAGCTCGCGAAGTCGAACTACGCGGGCGTCGCAGGCAGCTATTCCTTCGACGCGAACGGCGACCTGCAGGGCGCGCCGACGACCGTCTACGTGATCCGCAACGGCTTGCCCGAGCCCTACGCACGATAGCCGTACGCCCGTCGCCGGCGGCGCGTCGCGCCGTCGTCGTTTCGCGTTCACGTTCCCGAATCGATCATGAAGATCTCCCGTTCCTTGTCCACCGTCGAAGTCCATACGGGCGGCGAAGCGTTCCGCATCGTCACGAGCGGGCTGCCGCGTCTGCCGGGCGACACGATCGTGCGGCGCCGCGCATGGCTCAAAGAGCACGCCGACGAGATCCGCCGCGCGCTGATGTTCGAGCCGCGCGGCCACGCCGACATGTACGGCGGCTATCTGACCGAGCCCGTGTCGCCGAACGCGGATTTCGGCGTGATCTTCGTGCACAACGAAGGCTATAGCGACCATTGCGGGCACGGCGTGATCGCGCTGTCGACCGCGGCGGTCGAACTCGGCTGGGTGCAGCGCACGGTGCCGGAAACGCGCGTCGGCATCGATGCGCCGTGCGGCTTCATCGAGGCCTTCGTCCAGTGGGACGGCGAGCACGCGGGCCCCGTGCGTTTCGTCAACGTGCCGTCGTTCATCTGGCAGCGCGACGTGTCGGTCGATACGCCGTCGTTCGGCACCGTGACCGGCGACATCGCGTATGGCGGCGCGTTCTATTTCTACGTCGACGGCGCGCCGTTCGATCTGCCCGTGCGCGAATCGGCCGTCGAACGGCTGATCCGCTTTGGCGCGGAAGTGAAGGCCGCCGCGAACGCGAAGTATCCGGTCGTGCATCCGGAGATTCCGGAAATCAATCACATCTACGGGACGATCATCGCGAACGCACCGCGCGATCCGCGCTCGACGCAGGCGAACTGCTGCGTGTTCGCGGACCGCGAAGTCGACCGTTCGCCGACCGGTTCCGGCACCGGCGGCCGCGTCGCGCAGCTCTACCAGCGCGGCTTGCTCGCGGCGGGCGACACGCTCGTCAACGAATCGATCGTCGGCACCGTGTTCAAGGGGCGCGTGCTGCGCGAGACGACGGTCGGCGGGATGCCGGCCGTGATCCCGGAAGTGGAGGGCAGCGCGCACATCTGCGGTTTCGCGAACTGGATCGTCGACGAACGCGACCCGCTGACCTACGGTTTCCTCGTGCGCTGAACGCTTGCGCCGCCGGGCGTGCGCCGTGCGGCGGGGCGTCACGCGAGTTTTGGTACGATGCTGCCTTTCCAGCAGATCCCCGACCCGCGTGAATCGCCGAAACGAGTCGTCCGTGCGCGACCTTCTTGCCCAATGGGTTGCGCGCGCGCAACCGGCCGCGGCCGCCGCCGCCGTGCCCGTCAAGCGTATGCTGGCCGCCGGCTGGCACCATCTCCGTCATCCGACGCGCCGCGGCGTGCTGCTTGCGGCCGCCGCCGTGCCCGCACTATTCGCGTTGTACGTGCTCGCGCTCGTGCCGTTCACGCCCGGCATCGGCGACATTCGCAAGGCGCGCGTCGATCAGCCGGCGCGCGTGCTGTCGGCGGACGGCAAGCTGCTCGCCGAGTTCAAGCCGTCGAACCGCGAATGGGTGCCGCTCGCGCAGATCTCGCCGCACGTGGTCGATGCGCTGATCGCGACCGAGGATCACCGGTTCTACCAGCATCACGGCCTCGACTGGCGGCGCACCGCGTCGGCCGCACTCCACACGTTCTCCGGCGACCGGCAGGGCGGCTCGACGATCACGCAGCAGCTCGCGCGCAACCTGTATCCGGACGAGATCGGCCGCGCGCCGACGCTCACGCGCAAGCTGAAGGAGGCGATCACCGCGCTGAAGATCGAGGCCGTGTACAGCAAGGACCAGATCCTCGATACTTACCTGAACACGGTGCCGTTCCTCTACAACGCGTACGGCGTCGAGATGGCCGCGCGCACCTACTTCGACAAGTCGGCCGACGAACTCGACGTGCTCGACAGCGCGACGCTCGTCGGCATGCTGAAAGGCAACAGCTACTACAACCCGGTGCTGAACCCCGAACGCGCGCTGCAGCGGCGCAATACGGTGCTCGGCCAGATGGTGAAGTACGGGAAGCTGACGCCCGCGCAGTTCGCGCAACTGCAGCGCCGGCCGCTGCGGATCGACTTCGAGCGGCAGAAGGAGCCGCCGGGGCCGGCGCCGCACTTTGCGCAGCAGCTGCGCAAATGGCTGATCGCGTGGGCCGACCGCAACGACTACAACATCTATTCGGACGGGCTGATCGTGCGCACGACGATCGACGCGCGGCTGCAGCAGATGGCGACGCAGGCGCTGATCCTGCAGACGAACGAACTGCAGCGCATCGCGAACAACGCCTGGAGCGGCCGCGACGGCTGCGGGACCGACAACGAAGTGTTCCGCGCCTTCATGCGCGAATCGCCCGAATACAAGGCCGCGCAGGATGCCGGCAAGGACGACGCGGCCGCGATGAAGGCGCTCGCCGCGGATCGCGGCTTCATGCGTGCGCTGTGCAAGGCGAAGACCGACGTGCAGGCCGGCTTCGTCGCGATCGATCCGCGCGACGGGCAGATCCGCGCGTGGGTCGGCAGCCGCGACTTCGCGAGCGAGCCGTTCGACCATGTCGCGCAGGCGCGGCGGCAGCCGGGCTCGACGTTCAAGGCGTTCGTGTACGGCGCTGCGTTCGAGCGCGGCATGAAGCCCGACGACACCTTCGTCGACCAGCCGGTGGAGATCCCGCTGAAAGGCGGCGAGGTATGGCGGCCGAACGACGACGTGCCGCCGACCGGCAAGCCGATGACGCTGCGCGATGCGCTCGCGCTGTCGCGCAACCGGATCACGGCGCAGGTGATGGAGAAGGTCGGCCCCGCGGCGGTCGCGCGGCTCGCGCGCGACATGGGCGTGCGCGAGAGTCCGCTCGAGCGCGTGCCGTCGCTCGCGCTCGGGACGAGCCCCGTGACGCTGAAGGAGATGGTCGCGTCGTACGCGACGATCGCGAACGACGGGTTGTACGTCGAGCCGCAGATGGTGACGCGGATCGAGAACCGCAACGGCGACGTGCTGGCCGAGTTCGCGCCGGCGCCGCCGGAACGCGCGCTCGACGCGGAAGCCGACAAGACGCTGCTCGACACGATGCGCAACGTCGTCACGCGCGGCACCGGCGCGAGCATCCGCACGCGCTTCGGCGTGCGCGGCGACGTGGCCGGCAAGACCGGTACGACGCAGGACAACGCGGACGGCTGGTTCATCCTGATGCAGCCCGCGCTCGTCGCCGGCGCGTGGGTCGGCTTCGACGACGGCCGCGTCACGCTGCGCAGCGACTACTGGGGGCAGGGCGCGCACAGCGCGCTGCCGATCGTCGGCGATTTCTTCCAGCGTGCGCAGCGTGCTCGGCTGATCGATCCGAAGGCGACCTTCGATACGGAGCCGTCGCCGGGCTGGTTCGCGTCGGTGCGCGAGCGCGTGACGGACCTGTTCGACACATGGTTCAGGCCCGAGCCGAACAAGGCCGCCGCGCCGGTCAAGGTCCAGCGGACGCCGCGCAAGCCCGAGCCGGCCGATAGCGGGACGGCGTCGAGCGAAGCGGCTGCGTCGGCCGCCGCTGCCGCGTCGGACGGCATCGTCGAGGAATGGGTGCCGGCGTCCGAAGTGGCGGCGTCCGCTGCCGCGCTGTCGGGCGCGGGTTCTCAGCCTCAGGCGCAGCCGCCGGTCCAGCCGCCTGCGTCGCCCGCGCCGGGCGTCACGATGCCGGGCGTGGCGGGCAGCGGCAGCGCGGCGTCGCCGGTCGCGCCTGCGGCGCCGCTGCAGCCGTCGACGCCCGGTGCGCCGGACGCCGGCGACGGCGCACAATAACGGCGGTCACGCCACTCGGGCGGCCGGCGCATCGAGCCGGTCGCTTCGCAGATTCATATCGTCTACGACGATAATCGTCAGAAGATTCGACTGCTCGATCGGCGATTGTATGTATCTCGTCAACAGTGAATTCGCGATTTAAGTATTTACCCTGATTGCGTGCACTCCTAGAATTCCAGACATGCGCAACGACTTCGCGTCCGAAGCGCCCGACAAAACAATCTGGAGGTAACGCATCATGAAATCGCTGATCAAGGCAGTTGCACTCGCCGCACTGGTTGCCGCACCGGTCGTTTCGTTCGCACAGTCGAACCAGCAGCCGCTGACGCGCGCGCAAGTGCGCGCCGAACTGGTCCAGCTCGAAAAGGCCGGCTACAACCCGAACGACTGGCTGAACTATCCGGAAAACATCCAGGCCGCGCAGGCGAAGATCGCTGCCGCGAACGCCGATGCGACCGGCTACGGCGCGAACGCCGCCGCGGCATCGCAAGCGGGCCAGCGCGTTGCCGTGCCGGCCGCGACCGACGGCTCGCCCGTCTACGTCGGTCACTGAGGTCGTACGGCGGCCGCCCGGCCGCCGCCGCTACCGCCGAAACAAAGACAAAGCCTGCACTCGATCCGATTCGAGTGCGGGCTTTTTTGCGTCCGCCGCGCGGGCCGACCGGCCGCCGCACGACGGCGCTGACATTCGCACGCACGTGCGCTAGCATCGCGGACGGTGTCGCCGACGCGCGGCACGCGGCCTCCGTCCGTACCGGACTCCACGACGTCAACCAACAACAAGGAGCGATCCCATGCGTGTCCCGACCGCCGTGCTGCTGTGCCCGCTGATGCTGGCGGCCAGCGTCGCCCATGCGCAGGCGAATTGTGCGAATGCGTCCGACCAGGCGACGCTGACCGCATGCGCCGAGCGCGCGTACAAGCAGTCCGACGCGGTGCTGAACCGCACGTACCGGACCGTCACCGCGCGGTTGCGCGACGCACGGCCGGCCGCCGACAAGCTGGTCGCCGCGCAGCGCGCGTGGATCGCGTATCGCGATGCCGAATGCCAGTTCTCGAGCGCGAATGCCGACGGCGGCAGCGCCTATGCGATGGTGGTCGCGACCTGCCTCGACGATCTGACGAAGGAGCGCACCGAAACGCTGAAGGCGTATCTGTCGTGCGAGGAGGGCGATCTCGCGTGTCCGGTGCCCGCGAAGTAGCGAAACGCGCGGTCGCGCGCCCGCGCGTCACGCGTCATATGTCGTCGGCCTCGTCGACGAGCTTGTGCCGCAGCGCGTAGCGCACGAGCGCCGCTTCGTGCGGCATCTGCATCTTTTCCAGAATCCGCGTCTTGTAGGTGCTGACCGTCTTCGCGCTCACGCATAGCGCCTGCGCGATTTCGGTCAGCGTTTGGCCGGCCGCGATGCGCCGGAACACGTCGAACTCGCGGTCGGACAGTCGCTGATGCGGCAGCGTGTCGGCCGGCTCGTTGAGGCTTTGCGCGAACTGCTCGGCCATCACGAGACTGACGTACACGCCGCCGGACGCGACCTTCGTGACCGCGCCGACCAGCTCCGCACTCGCACTTTCCTTCGTCAGATAGCCGGACGCGCCCGCGCGGAACGCGCGCACCGCGTACTGCTGCTCCGCGTGCATCGTCAGCACGAGCACGCGCAGCGCGGGTTTCTCGTCCTTGATCTGCTTGATCAGCTCGACGCCGTTGCGGCCCGGCATCGACAGGTCGAGCACGAGCACCTGCGCGGGCGTCGCGCGGACGAGCGCGATCGTCGACGGGCCGTCGCACGCTTCGCCGGCCACTTCGAAACCGGTCGCGTTCTGAAGGATGTGCCGCAGACCGTCGCGCACGAGCGTATGGTCGTCGGCGATGAGCACCTTGATCATGAGATGGGGTTGTCCTGTTCAACGTTGCCGAGCGGCAGGGCGACGGTGATCGAAAAGCCGCGCGCCGGCGCGGTATCGATCGTCACGGTGCCGCCGAGCATGTGCGCGCGCTCGCGAATGCCGATCAGCCCGAACGATTTGTCCTCGTGCGCGGGGCCGCCGGGCGGTGCGCCGTGGCCGTTGTCGGCGACGCGCAGCACGCAGAAGCCGTCTTCGACGTCGAGCCGCAGCGCGACGCGCGTCGCATCCGCATGGCGCGCGACATTCGTCAGCGCTTCCTGGACGATGCGGAACAGCGTGGTCGCGCCCGCGCTCGTGAAGGCGATGCCGCCCGTTTCGACATGGCGTTCGACGTCGATGCCGTAGCGGTTCGTGAAATCGTTGGCGAGCCATTCGATCGCCGGCACGAGGCCGAGATCGTCGAGCATCACGGGACGCAGATCGGCCGCGATGCGCCGCACCGACGCGACCGTCGCGTCGATCAGCTTGCGCATGCCCTGCAGATGCGCGAGCACGGTGGCGTCGGGCGCCGCGTGGGCCGGCGCGCGCAGCCGCTGCTCGACGACCGACAGATCCATCTTCAGCGCGGTGAGCTGCTGGCCGAGATCGTCGTGCAGTTCGCGCGCGATGCGCGTCTTTTCCTCTTCGCGCACGTTCTGCAGGTTGGCCGACAGCTCGCGCAGCTCTTCGCGCGACTGCCTCACCGCGTTCTCGGCGCGCAGCCGCTCGGTGATGTCGCGCAGCATCACCGTGTACAGCTTGCCGGAGCCGTCGCGGATCTGCGAGATCGACGCCTCGATCGGAAACTCCTCGCCGTTCGCGCGCAGCCCGAACAGCACGCGCTGGCGTCCCATTTGCCGCTCCGATACGCCCGTCACGCCGAACTGGTCGACGTGCTTCGCATGCGCCGCGCGAAACCGTTCGGGGATGAAGCGCGACAGCGGCGCGCCGATCGCTTCCATGGCCGATACGCCGAACACCTGCTCGGCCATCGGATTGAAGATCACGACCGTCTGCTTCTCGTCGATCGTGATGATGGCCTCCATCGACGAGCGGATGATGCCCATCATGCGCGCTTCGTTCAGATGACGGCTGCCGGCGCCCGCGTCGCCCGTGGCGGCCGCACGGCTGCGCATCAGTGCGTGGACGAGCACCGCGAATGCGATCGACGCGAGCAGCCCGGCCGCGAGCACGGTGGCGGCCGCGCGCTGCGCGCCCGTTGCGCTCGGCCGCCCGTCGGCCGAATACGCGAGCGTGAGCGCGGTGCCGCCGAAATTGAGGATCTCGGTGCGCCGCATCAGGTATGGCGACGTGGCGGCCTCGTCGGTCGTCGTCTCGGCGCTGACGATCGGGCGCGGATCGCTGCCCGCGCCGATCTTCAGATCGATTCCGCGTTCCGCGTCGAGCGCGCGGTCGATCAGCCGCTGCGGGCTCAACGCGGCGAACAGGATGCCGTCCGGCTCGAGGTCGCTCGCGACGGACGGTGCGCCGGCAGCGCGCCGCGTAGCGGCGACCGGCACGAACAGCGTCAGCGTGCGCGCGTCGTAGGACAGATCGTCGTCGGCCGGATGCACGCCGAGCGCGACTTCGCCGGTACGCAGCGTGCGCGCGAGCGCCTGTGCGTCCGGTGCGCCGAAGCGCACGACCGGCGCGACGGACGGCGGTGCGCTCAGCGTTGCAGTCGCGAGCGGGCCGGCCGGCATCGGCGCGTGTCCGGCGAGTGCGGCGCGCGTTTCATCCGACAGCGGCGCGTAGCCGAGTTGTCGAACGGGCGAGCGGCTGGCGTCGAGATCGAGCGATTGGGCGTAGCGCGTCCATTGTTCGGGCGTCATCTGCGGGACGAGCGCGAGCGCGCCGCGCGCGCTGTCGAGTATCCCGACGCCGGCCAGCAGTTCGTGGCGCAGCATCGCGGTCACGCGCGCGGTACGGCGCTCGAAGCGTGCATGGACGGCGTCCTGCCACTCGTCGCGCACCAGCAGCGCGACGCCGAGCGACAGCGCCGCGCCGATCACGAGCGCCGCGGTGCCGGCCGCAAGCGGCTGGCGTAACATGGTCCGGAGGCGCGCGGGCTCTCGGGCGCCACGGGTTGGGGTTCCTCTGGCGGTCATTGGCTGGCCATTCTGTTGTCCGCCGCCCGGGCACTCGAGCGACGCGCGCTGCCCGGGCGAGAGCCGCGCCCGGCACAGTCGATTGTGTTTTCAACGCGAAATTGTGCTCGCTTTGGGCGTTTTTTGTAATAGGGTCGGTTAAATCGGCGCGAGCCGGCTAGGGCGCGCGTGCAGGATGCGCGTCGGCGCGATCGGAGGGACGGACATGTACAAGCGGATTTTCGTCGGGCTCGACGGCAGCCCGAGTGCGCGTCTCGCACTGAACGAGGCGATCCGGATCGCGGCCGCTTCCGGCGGCACGATCACGTGTGCGTACGTGGTCGAGCATCGGCCGCGGCTCGTCGACGTCGGCGCCGGTTTCGCCGAGACGCAGGACGACGCCGCCGCGGCCGCCGATGTCGCGACGGCCGTGCTCGACGAAGCAAAAGCGGCGCTCGCGCAGCGGCAGGTGCCGGGCACCGTGCGCGCGCTCGACGCGTACGGCGAGGAGGTCGCGGCGGTGCTGATGCGCACCGCGGCCGAAGCCGATGCCGATCTGATCGTGATGGGCACGAGCGGCCGGCACGGGCTGCGCCGGCTGTTGCTCGGCAGCGTGGCCGAATCGCTGCTGCGCTCGGCCGATCGCGCCGTGCTGCTGGTCCGGCACGACGAGCCGGTGCCGGCGCCGGCGCCGACTCGCGCGTAATCGCCCGCGGCTACGGTACGCGCCGCGCGGCGGCGCGGGCGGTTGCATCGCGGCCATCACTTCTGGCAGGATCGGCGCAAGCCGTCGATCGTCGTCGCGTAGTCTGCGTCCGCGATGCGGGCGTCGCGCGCATGGCCGCGGCGCCCGATGCCGTGCCGCATTCGGCTGCGTGCAGCTGGTCTCGCGACCGTCCGTTCGCCGGATGCGGATTCGCCCCACTTACCGTTCCTCGTCGCCATGCCGATTTCCGCCGCGGACCTGATCCGCCAGTTCGACTTGCAGCCGCATCCCGAAGGCGGCTATTTTCGCGAAACCTACCGCGCCGCCGACACGATCGTGCGTCCGTCCGACGACGCGCGTCGCGCCGCGTCTACCGCGATCTACTACCTGTTGTGCGACGGCGCCTATTCGTCATGGCACCGGATCCGCTCCGACGAGGTCTGGCACTTCTATGCCGGCGATCCGCTCGAGGTATGGGTGCTCGACGAACGCGACGGGCTGACGATTCACCGGCTCGGCAATCCGCTCGTGCATCCGGGCACCGTGTTCCAGGCCGTCGTGCCGGCCGGACGCTGGTTCGGCGCGCGCTGCGTGTCGCCCGAGCAGGTCGCGTTCGTCGGCTGCACGGTGGCGCCGGGCTTCGAATTCGCGGAATTCGAGCTTGCCGACGCCGAGGCGCTCGCCGAGGCGTTTCCCGAATATGCGGAGCACGTCGCCCAACTGGCGCCGCGCGCGCCCGGTTGAAGCGGAGCAGGGCGCCGGCCGGCATGCGCGCGGCGCCGGCGAAACCCGTTTAGAATGCGCGTCATGTCGTGCCGGTGCGCAGAGGTAGGTGCCGGCATTGCACAGCCGTATCGACGGCCGCCGTCGTCGCCCGGTCCGCATGTCCTCCAGGAGCGCCGTCGTGTGGCATTTCCCGATCGCAATTCCATCGTCGCTCGGCCCGTGGGCCGTGTTCGCGAGCGTGCTGATCACGCAGCTCGGCGTGCCGGTGCCGGCCGTGCCGATGCTGATTCTCGGCGGCACGATGGCGGCGATGGGCCAGGCCTCGTGGGCCAGCATGTTCGTCGCGGCGATCGGCGCGACGATGCTGGCCGATTCGCTGTGGTTCTTCATGGGCCGCACGCGCGGGCGCCGGCTGCTGAATGCGCTCGTGCGCTTTTCGCTGTCGCTCGACACGACGTTGCGTTTCGCGCGTAACGTATTTGAAAGGTATGGCGCGCCGCTGCTCGTGCTGTCCAAATTCCTGCCGGGGCTCGGGCTCGTGTCGGCGCCGCTGCTCGGCACGACGGCCATCGGCGTCGGCGTGTTTCTGTTCTGGGATCTGGCGGGCGCGTCGCTCTGGGCGGCGTTCTGGCTGATCGGCGGCGCCGCGGTTCACGACCAGATCGTCCAGTTCGTGCTGTGGGTGCGCGCGAGCGGCGGCACGATCCTCGACGCGTTCCTTGCGATCTTCATCACGTTCGTGCTGTACCGCTGGGTGCGGCGCCTGCAGTTCCGCCGCTGGCTCGCGCAGGTGCGCATTTCGCCGCCGCAGCTCGTCGAGATGATGACGTCGAGCGAACCGCCGCTGATTTTCGACGCGCGGCCGCGTGCGATCCGCGAGCGCGAACCGTACCGGATCGCCGGCGCGGTGCCGCTGGATCTCGAGTCGCCCGATCTGCTCGATCCGGAAGTGCTGAAGCGGCCGATTGTCGTCTATTGCGTGTGCCCGAACGAAGCGACGGCCAAGCGCATCGTCGCGCAGCTGCAGCGCAAGAAGATGATCCACAACATCCGCGCGCTGAAGGGCGGGCTCGATGCGTGGGAGAAGCACGGCTATCCGGTCGAGCCGATTCCGGCCGATCTCGATACGTCGCGTTATTTCGTCCGGCCGGAGCATACGGCACTGGGCGGCGAATATACGGTGCGCGCGACGTTGAGCAAATGACGGTGCGGTTGTGGGTTGGCGTTGTTCTGGGCGCGGCCTGGGGCCGCTGGGGGCAGTGAGCGCGCCGGTCGCGTCGGAGCCGTTTCTGCTTTCGCCTTAGCCGACGTGCAGCGGTAATCGAGTTTTCTCTCCGATGCTTTGCTCATGCGCTGATTCGAATGCACCCGCCACCCAATCGAATTTCATCTCCATTTCCCGCACCCTCACCGCGAGAAAATCGGCTGGCGTAAAACCGCCGATCTTTCTTATAATCGCGCCTTCCTATTGGGTGCCGCCAATCGCGCGCCCATGACGCGCGATGGTTCGCGCCGAAAGCGATGGATTCCGTCGCCGCCCGCCGCCGCGCTCAGCCGCGTCGCGCGGGCCGCGCGCGGCTTCCGTGAAAGGCCCGACCGGTCATTCCGGATTTGTTCCGGAAATCACCGGTAATTCGCGGCGATTTCCGAAGGATTGACGCACTATCCGTATCGCTTTCCAGTCGGAAAGCGGTCGCGCCTCCTTTTCGTTTTCGGCAGCCGATAACGGCATCGACGCTCGCGCATCGACTTCGACACAATGACGCGGCCGCCGTGCGGCCGCCAGGAGACGGACTTGAAACAGCAAGAAGACCAGCTTCACCGCGGGCTGGAAGAACGGCACATCAACCTGATGGCACTCGGCGCGACGATCGGCGTCGGCCTGTTCCTCGGCTCGGCCACCGCGATTCGCGCGGCCGGCCCCGCGATCCTGCTGACCTATCTGCTCGGCGGCATCGTGATCTTCCTGATCATGCGCGCGCTTGGCGAAATGGCGATCACCAATCCCGTCGCGGGCGCGTTCAGCCGCTATGCGCGCGACTATCTCGGCCCGCTCGCGGGCTATCTGACCGGCTGGACCTACTGGTTCGTCTGGATCGTCACCTGCATGGCCGAAATCACCGCAGTCGGCGTCTACATGCACATGTGGTTCCCCGCCGTACCGAACTGGATCTGGGCGCTCGCCGCGCTCAGCGCGATGGGCGCGGTGAACTTCATCGCGGTCAAGCTGTACGGCGAATTCGAATTCTGGTTCGCGCTGATCAAGATCGTCACGATCGTGCTGATGATCGTCGGCGGCGCGCTGATGATCGTGTTCGGGATCGGCAACGGCGGCGTCGCGACCGGCATTTCGAACCTCTGGACGCATGGCGGCTTCATGCCGCACGGCATCGGCGGCGTGATCGACGCGCTGCCGATCGTGATGTTCGCGTATCTCGGCGTCGAAATGCTCGGCCTCACCGCGGGCGAAGCGCGCAACCCGGAGAAGTCGCTGACGAAGGCCGTGAACTCGGTGTTCTGGCGCGTGCTGATTTTCTACATCGGCGCGCTGTCGGTGATCATGTCGATCTATCCGTGGGACCAGATCGGCACGCAGGGCAGCCCGTTCGTGATGACGTTCTCGCGGCTCGGCATTCCGGCCGCGGCCGGCATCATCAACTTCGTCGTGCTGACGGCGGCCCTGTCGTCGTGCAACAGCGGCCTGTTCAGCACCGCGCGGATGCTCTACAACCTCGCGCAGCAAGGCCAGGCACCGCGCGTGCTCGGCCGCGTCAATGCGAGCGGCGTGCCCGTCTATGGCGTGATCGTGTCGGTCGCGCTGCTACTGGTCGGCGTGCTGCTGAACTACCTCGCGCCGCAGCACGTCTTCGTGTGGCTCACGTCGGTGTCGACGTTCGGCGCGATCTGGACGTGGTGCGTGATCCTGATCGCGCAGATGCGCTTTCGCCGCACGCTGTCGGCCGACCGCATCGCGCGCCTGCCGATTCGCGTGCCGTTCTATCCGCTCGGCTCATACGTGGCGCTCGCGTTTCTCGCGTTCGTCGTCGTGCTGATGGCGTTCACGCCCGATACGCGCGTCGCGCTCGTGATCGGCCCGCTGTGGATCGTGCTGCTCGGTATCGCCTACACGGTGTTCTACGCGAATCGCCCGGCCGTATCGACGCCGAAGTCCTGAGCGGCCGACGCCCGCGCGCGTGCTGCGTGCGGCATCCGGGCCCGCGCGTGCGCTGATTTCGATCATGCACGCACGGGCCGATACGCTTTATCCTGTCCCGATCGCTGGTCCGCGCTTCGCGTGGCCATCCGCCGATGCGTTCCGCGCCGGTCGTCCTCGGCCGCCGCGCGCGGCGCTGCGCGAAGCTCCCGTCGTCGTTCGCGACGACGCGTACGCACGGAGGCCTTCGCCATGCAGCCTGCCCAGTCCGCTCGGTCCATCGCGCGCGTCGCGCTCGCGATCGACCCGACACCCGAATCGCTGTCCGCCGCCCGCTATGTCCGCACCTTGCTGCGTCCCGGCATGCAACTGCGAATCGTTTGCGCGATCGACAACCCGCGTCTCGTGCTGCCCGACATTCCGCGCATCGATGCGTTGCTGACGTCGGCGCGCAAGGAAATGACGCACGACGCGCAGGCGACGATCGAACGCACCGTCGCGCTGTTCGCGGATTGCGACGTCGCGCTCGAACACGCGATCGTCGATACGTCGATCACCGGCGGCTCGGTCGCCGACGCGCTCGCGAACGACACGTCGCAGTGGGGCGCGGACGTGCTCGTAGTCGGTGCGAATCCGCATCACGGGCTGCTGCGGCTCGTGGAAGGTGCGATGTCGGACACGCTCGCGACGCGCGCACATTGCGCGCTGCTGCTCGTGCCTGCGTCGTATGCGCGCGAGTCGGACGGCCCGCTGCAGCGGCTGATGTTCGCCGTCGACGGCAGCGAACCGTCGCTGCATGCGGTCGAGGTCGGGCTCGGCTTCGCGGCACCGCAGACGCTGCTCTACGCGGCCTACGTGGTCGACCGCGCGGTGCGGCTCACCGACATCGTGCCGGTGCGCGCGCTCGAGAACGCCTATCGCGCCGAAGGCGAGGATGCGCTGGCGTGTGTCGCGCCGATGCTGCATGCGACCGGCAACCCGACGCGGCGCGGCATCGTCGAGACGCGCCCGACGAGCGACGACGTCGCGCACGCGCTGATGCGCGATGCGGTGCACTGGCATGCGGAGCTGCTCGTGGTCGGCACGCACGGCCGGCGCGGCATTGCGGCGTGGCTGATCGGCAGCGTCGCGCGGCGTGTCGCACATCTGGCCGAGGTGCCCGTGCTGCTCGTACGCGGGCAAGGCCGCTGAACGCGCGCGGCGCGCACGAAACGCGCAGGGCTTGATCTGCGTCAGAAACGGCGCATGGCGCGCGTGAGACAGTGGCAGGCCATTCGACGCAGCGCGCCTTGGCGAGCGCATGCGCGGTGGCCACGATGCGGCTCGGTGCACGCCGCGTGTTTGGCACACCGCCGAATCGTCGCTGCCGCCGCATGCTGCGCCGCTTGCACGCGTGGACCGTCTTCTTTCGGCGACCGGCCGCATCGCCTGCCACCGTCGAATCGCGAACTCTCTGGCACGAGGGTAGGCTGTCGCAAGGCGGCCTTGGAAAAAGGGCGGGGTGCCGCGCATCCCGCCCGCTTTCCGGCATCGCCGGCATCGTATGCATGCGCGATCCGGCGATCGCGACCCTTGACGAAGCATTTCGGCGAGTCTAAGTTGCTCGCTACGGCGACGCGCCGACATGCACGCGGTGCATGTCCGCCCGCCGCGACGCGTCCGGGGTGACGCGACATGTTCATCGATCCTGCGCGAACGGCCTGCCTCGGCCGCCTTTCATTGATCGCGCGCAAGCAAGCCGCGGCGCATCGCACGCCGCACGGCTTCCGACTCGTTACGCTTTCCTTGCCGTTCCGTTTCCGTCACTTCGACCGTCAGGAGTCCGTCGATGTCACAGGACGATTTGCTCGATTCGCTGAAGGAAGCTGCCGCGCGACGTGCGATCGACGCGGAGCAATTGCACGCGATGCTCGACGCCGAGATACGTGCGCTGTCGTCCGGCGCGCGCGTGCACGACTACATCCGCGTGATCGCGATCCGCCATCTGCGCGAACGGATGCGCGAGGACGCCGATATCGTGCCGGATTCGCGTTCGCGCGGCGCCGGCGACGATCCGCCGGGCGCCGACGCACGTTCGGGCCCTTGACGGTCCCGGCATGACGCGACGCGCGCCGAGGCTCGGCCCGAGCGGCCCGAGCGGCCCGAGCGGCCCGAGCGGCCCGAGCGGCCCGAGCGCGCGCGTTTCGTCAGACGTTTCATCGATTTGTCACGGACCCCTCAAGTCGGCGACGCGCGTGCCGTTTACCCGGTGAATCCCTCCACCGGGCGTTTGTGCACCCTTACCGAGTCGTCGCCATGTTTTCGTCCATCCGCACCCGCATCCTCGCCGCGTGCGTCGCCATCGTCGTGTTCGCGCTCGTCGCCACCACCCTCATCAACTATTTCATTGCGCGCTCGTACAACAACGACGCGATCGATCGCAACCTGACGTCGGTTGCAAGCGGCCACGTGGTCGGGATCGCGGACTGGGTCGCGACGCGGCGCCGGATGGTCGAATCGCTGCAGGACGCCGCGCTGTCCGCCGATCCGCTACCGGTGTTCAAGCAGATGGCGGCCGCGGGCGGCTTCACGAACGTCTATGCGGGCTATGCGGACAAATCGTTCCGGTTTTCCGATCCGACCGGCATTCCCGCCGACTACGATCCGACCGGCCGGCCGTGGTACCGGCAGGCGGCGCAGGCCGGCAAGCCGGTCGTCACGCCGCCGTACGTCGATGCGGGCACCGGTAACCTGGTCGTCACGTTCGCGGTGCCGATCCTGCGCGACGGCGCGCTGAAGGGCGTCGTCGCGGCCGACGTCGGCATGGACAGCGTGATCGCGAACGTGAAGTCGATTCATCCGACGCCGGCGAGCTTCGGGATGTTGATCGACAGCAGCGGCCACGTGGTCGCGCATCCCGACTCGAAGCTGACGCTGAAGCCGGTCGCCGACCTGTCGCCCGATCTCGGTGCGATTCCGGCGGCGTCGCTCGCGGGTGCGAGCGCGCCGGTCGAGGTGCACGTCGGCGACGACGCGAAGCTCGTACGCGCGCAGCCGGTGCCGGGCACCGACTGGTACGCGCTCGTCGCGCTCGACAAGACCGATGCGACGGGCGGCATGCGCTCGCTGCTGACCGCTTCGCTGATCACGATGATCGTGATCGTCGCGGTCGCGTCGTTGATCGTCGGCGCAATCACGACGACCGCGTTTCGCCGTTTGTCCCAGGTGCGGCTCGCGATGGCCGAGATCGGTTCGGGCGGCGGCGATCTGACGCAGCGGCTGCCGGCCGAGGGCCGCGACGAAGTGGCCGATATCGCGCGCTCGTTCAACCGTTTCGTCGACAAGCTGAGCGACGTGATCCGGCAGATTCGCGATGCGAGCGAATCGGTGCGTACGGCGGCGAACGAGATCGCGGCGGGCAATCAGGATCTGTCGTCGCGCACCGAATCGGCGGCCGCGAGCCTCGAGGAAACGGCCGCGTCGATGGAGCAGATCACCGCGACGGTCGGCCAGTCGGCGGCCGCAGCCGGCCAGGCGGACGAGCGCGCGGCCGCCGCGTCGCGCATCGCGTCGCACGGCGGCGCGGTCGTGTCGGACGTCGTCGCGACGATGGCGAAGATCGAGGAAGCGTCGGGCCGGATCGGCGACATCATCGGCGTGATCGACGGCATCGCGTTCCAGACCAACATCCTCGCGCTGAACGCCGCCGTCGAAGCGGCACGCGCGGGCGAGCAGGGGCGCGGCTTCGCGGTCGTCGCGCAGGAAGTGCGCAGTCTCGCGCAGCGCAGCGCGCAGGCCGCGCGCGAAGTGAAGGTGCTCGTCGAATCGACGGTCGACAGCGTGTCGGCCGGCTCCGGGCAGGTGCGTCAGGCGGGCGAGACGATGCGCGAGATCGTGTCGAACGTCGCCAACGTGACGACGATCATCTCCGAGATCACGCATGCGGCGAACGAACAGACGCGCGGCATCCAGGAAGTGAACCGCGCGGTCACGCAGCTCGACGAGATGGTGCAGCAGAACGCGGCGCTGGTCGAACAGTCGACCGCGGCGGCGTCGGCGCTGCAGACGCAGGCGAACGCGCTCGCGTCGACGGTCGGCCAGTTCAGGGTCGCGTAGCGCGTTCGCCGGACGCCGGGCGCGCGGCGTCGTCGCCGGCCTCGCGCATCAGCGCGAGCCGGTTGTAGAGCGTCTTCAGGCTGATGCCGAGCGCTTTCGCCGCGAGCGGCTTGTTGCCCTCGAAATGGCGCAGCGTCGCGGCGATGAAGCGTTGCTGCGCATGATGCAGCGTCGCGCCGAGCGGCAGCGAGATCGCGTCGTCGTGCATCAGGTCGGCCGGCACCGGCTGCTTCGGCAGCGTGACGTCGATCCCGTCGTCCGCCAGGATGTACGCGCGCTCGATCGTATTGCGCAGCTCGCGCACGTTGCCGGGCCACGAGTACGCGCGCAGCGCGGCGATCGCCGCATCGGTCAGCCGCTTGTCGGAGCGGTGCCGCGCATTGAGCGCCGCGACGAATTCCTGCGCGAGCACCTCGACGTCGCCTTCGCGCTGGCGCAGCGGCGGCACGACGAGCGCGAACGCGGCGAGCCGGTAGAACAGGTCTTCGCGCAGGCGGCCGTCGCGCACGGCGTCGGCCGGATTGTGGCGCGTCGCGGACACGATCCGCACGTCGAGCGCGATGGTTTCCGTGCCGCCGACGCGCAGGATCGTATTCGACTCCAGCGCGCGCAGCAGCTTCACCTGCAGCGCGGCCGGCATTTCCGCGATTTCGTCGAGCAGCAGCGTGCCGCCGCGCGCGGCTTCGAAGAAGCCGGTGTGCTGCGCGGTCGCGCCGGTGAAGCTGCCTTTTTCGTGGCCGAACAGCTGCGACTCCGCGATGTCGGCGGGAATCGCGCCGCAGTTGACCGCGACGAACGGCCCGTTGCGCCGCGGGCTCAACTCGTGCAACCGACGCGCGACGATGTCCTTGCCCACGCCGCTTTCGCCCGCAATCATCACGCTCGCGCCGGTCGGCGCGACTTTCTCGATGCGCGCGAGCAGCGCGCGCATCGCCGCCGAACGGCCGGACAGCCGGCGTTCGTCCGCGCGTTTCGCGCGGGACGACGTTTCCCGCGGCGGCTTCAGCATGTCGGTTTGCACTTCGATGTCACGCAATTCGTCCATTTGGAATACCGGGTATCGACAACGCGGGCGGCGCGAAGGTGCCGGCGCATAGAAATTTCCAATGCGCACGGCGCTGGCGATCGCTCGCGTGCCGTTTTTCGATCGACAGCCGCCTGGCATGCACGGTCGGGGGCAGGATTTCAAAACGATCCCATGCTTTTTTACAGAAAGCTAATGAAAAAACGTGCGTCCTGGCGCGTGCTTTGCGGCGACCGAGGTATCGCAGCGGAATAGCGGGGGCCGCATCCGCGACGAAACGACCTGTCATCTTCGCACGGCGCGCACCGCGACATGGCGCAGCGTCGCAGATCGCGGCCCGGCAACGCGCGGTGCGCACCGTCCAGCGCCCGCGCGTGTGCCGCGCCGTGCCGCTGCCGGGCGCCGCAGGCTGCGGCGATCGGGGCGTCGCGGTGGGGGCGTCGGCAGGTACGACGGTTGCTTGCCGCGTGTCGCTCGCCCGGCCCGTTCGACGGTATGCCGGACCGCCCGGGCGGCACGCCGCCGCGCGAAGGATGCCGGCGCGAATGCAGGAACGCAATGAGGACCGTTACCCGTGAACTATTCCGGCAGGGTGCATGGGTCGTGCTGGCCGTCGGCGTCGCGTGCGCGCTGCAGGTGGGCGCGATTCGCGTGGTCGGCGCGCATGCGCCGTTTGCGCCGTTGCCTTTTTATGCAGGCGTCGCCGCCGCCGCGTGGCTGACGTCGCTCGCCGGCGGCCTGGCCGCGACCGTCGCGAGCACCGTCGTGATCGCCGCGCTCTGGTGGCGCGACGCGCCGACGGCGACATGGCTGGCCGACGCCGGCACGTTCGTCGCGATCGGCGTAATCGAATGCGCGCTGATCGCGGCCGTCAGGCCGTTGTTCGCGCGCACGCGTGCGGTCGACGACGCGCGCGACCCGCGGCGGGAGCCGGCGGCTGCACCGCCGCCGCCGTCCGAGGACGTGCTGTTGCGCCGCGTGGTCGATGCGTCGCCCGATGCCATAGTCGGCGTCGACGGCGCGCGGCGGATCGTCAGCTGGAACCGCGCGGCGCAGCGCATCTTCGGTGCCGACGCGGCGACGATGATCGGCCGCGACGTGACGACGCTGTTCGCGCCGCGCTGGCTGCGCCGTCAGCCGGTGCCCGCGTCGATCGACGAGGTACACGCGCCGGTCGGGCCGATCGACGTGCTCTGCATGCGGCAAGACGCACACTGCTTTCGCGCGACGTTTGCGGCATCGCCGATCGTCGATGCGAACGGGCATGTCGACGGGTGGTCGATGACGCTGCGCGAGGCGCGCGAGCGCCGTCGCGACGAGCGGCGCGATCACCTGTCGCTGCGCGGCGCGCGCGACGCCCGTGCGCAGGCCGACACGTCGAACCGGCTGAAGGACGAACTGCTCGCGACCGTATCGCATGAACTGCGTACGCCGCTGAACGTGATCTACGGCTGGGTCGAGGTGCTGCGCAGCGTCGACGGACAGGGCTTCGCGCAGCAGGCAGTCGACGCGATCGATCGCAGCGCGCGTTCGCTCGCGCGGATGGTCGGCGATCTGCTCGATGCATCGTCGCTCGCGACCGGCAAGCTGCGTCTGGAGCGTACGCCGGTCGACGTCGCGCGCGTCGTGCACGACGCGGCGCGCGAGTTCGGCGCGCCCGCGCATGCGAAGGGCATCACGCTCGTCACCGAAGGCGCGGGCACGGCGTGCGTGATCTCGGCCGACGCGGAGCGGCTGCATCAAGTGCTGTCGAACCTGCTGTCGAACGCGATCAAGTTCACGCCGAGCGGCGGGCGCATCGTCGTGTCGCTCGCACGCGTCGACGCGCACGTCAGCCTGTCGGTTGCCGACACCGGGCAGGGGATGGCGCCCGAAGCGCTGCCGCATCTGTTCGATCCGTTCAACCGCCCGGCCAATGCGCCGGCATCGCCGCAGCGCGGCCTCGGGCTCGGCCTGTCGATCGTGCGCAACATCGCGGAGCTGCACGGCGGATCGGTGGAGGCGGCCAGCGAAGGGCCCGGTCGCGGCCTGACCGTCACGGTCACGCTGCCGGCCGGCTGGGACGCGGACATGGCGGTCGTTCCGCTCGGCGCCGTGGACAGCGTGCCGGCCGCGGCACTCGAACACCAGCGTGTGCTCGTCGTCGACGACGAGCCGACGTCGCGCGCCAGCCTCTCGGCCGCACTGCAGACGCTCGGCGCGCAGGTGTCCACCGCGCAGTCGGGGCGCGACGCGCTCGCGAGCATCGAGCGCGATCCGCCGACTGTCGTGCTGTCGGACATCGCGATGCCCGACGGTGACGGATTCTGGCTCATCGAGCGCGTGCGGCGGCTGCCCGGGCGTCACGCGCGCATGCCGGTGGTCGCCGTGACCGCGCATGCGGGCGTCGCGGATCGGCAGCGGGTGATGGCGGCGGGCTTCGACGCCTATCTGTGCAAGCCGGTCGACGTGCCGACGCTCGCGAGCGCGATCGACGACGTGACGGCCCGTCGCACGCGCGAGAAGGACGGGCCGGAACGGTGATGACGGCAGGCGCGGCCGGGCGGTCGCGCGCCGGCAGCGGAGGACGGGAGGACAACATGAACGAAACGAAACACGCGTCGCGCGCGAATGCGCAGCCGGCGCCGCCGCGCGTCAAACGCCGGCCGCCGGTTGCCGCGATCGCGCGCATACTGGTGTTGTCGTGTGCATGGATCGCGGTGCCTCGTCCGGCGGCGGCCGAGCAGGGCGTCGGCGCGAAGCTCGCGAGCCAGGCGTCGGCCGTCGGCAGCCAACTGCGCGATGCGACGATCACGTCCCGCGTCAGGGCCGCGCTCGTCGCGGAGCGCGGGCTCGCGTCCGGCGACATCGACGTGCAGGTACGCGATCACGTGGCCGAGCTGACGGGCACCGTGCCCGACGATCGGCAACGCGCGACCGCGCTCCGCGTCGTACGCGACGTGGACGGCGTACGCGGCGTGCGCGACAAGCTGCAGATACGCCCGAAGTAACGTGATGCGCGGGCAAGCGCCGGGCCGATCGGGCGTCGCGCGCCTTGCGGCCCGGCGCGGCACCGTGCAGGAGGGTTCGACATGGACACCATCATCGCGGGCCGTTTCTCGACGCTCGAGCAGGCGGAACGCTGCGCGCAGCAACTGCGCGGCCACGTCATGCATCGGGACGACGTGAAGGTCTTCTTTCTCAATCCGCCGGGCCAGCATGCGCTGTTCTGGCTCGGCGGCGACGTCTATGCGGATTCCGCCGCCCGGCCGGGCGGGCTCGGCGCGCTGGAAGGCGTCGCGATCGGTGCGGTCGTCGGCGCGGCCGGCGCGGCGGTGCTGTCGATCGGCGGCCTGCATTCGTCGTTCGTGTGGTTCGGCGTGCCGCTCGTCGGCGCGTATATCGGCGCGCTATGCGGTGCGCTCGGCCGGATGCGCGGCGATGCGCCCGAAGGCCGCGGCGCGCTGCGCGAGTGCGAACACGGCGTCGTGCTCGCCGCGCACGTGACGCGGCGCACGGCCGCGTTCGCGCAACGCACGCTCGTGGCGAACGGCGCGCTGTCGGTGGAGCGCGTCGACGGCGCATGGGATCACGGCGCGTGGACCGACTTCTTCACGTCGGGGCATCGGCCGGCATGACGGGCGCCGGCGCCGGACGCGACACCGCTCGCCGCGCAACCGCGCGGCGTTGGGCGCGGCTGCGCGTCGGGCGGCGTGCGCGATATGCGGCGTGTGCGGTGGGTCTAGCGGCGGCCGGCTTGCTGACGGCGGCCTCGGCGGAGGCAGAGGCTTCGCCCGCGTCGTCGGCGTCGTCGACGCACGTCGCGCCCGGCGTCGTGAGCCCCGCGCCGACCGGCGACGAGGCCGACATGGCGCGCCGGCCGTCCGGCATCGACGCGGAGTTCGTCGACAAGGCCGCGATGCTCGGCAAGACCGAGCTGCTCGCGAGCCAGCTCGCGGCCGAGCGTTCGTCGAATGCGGAGGTCAAGGCGTTCGCGCGACGGATGATCGACGATCACGAACGGATCGCGCGCGAACTGCGCCGGCTCGGCGTGGACAAGGGCGTACCGGTCCAGACGCGCATGCTCGTCGATCCGGCGCTGAACACGTTGCGCACGCTGAGCGGCCCTGCGTTCGACCGCGCGTACGTGCAACTCGCGGGGCCCGCGGCACACGAAGAGGCGATCCGCACGTATGAAGCAGAGGCGCGCGATGGACGCGACGCACAACTGCGTGCGTTCGCCGCACGGACGTTGCCGATGCTCAAAAATCATCTTGGCGCGGCACGCGCACTCGCGAACGCCGTTGCGGGCGCGCGCTGACGGCGGCTATGCGCGAGTGCCGGTACACGCCGGCGCGCCGATTCGCTAGCGACGCCGCGTTTCGTCTTCCGGGCCGCCCGGCGATGCTTCGTACGGCGGCGAATCGATCGCCGTTTCGCCTTCCTCGATGACCCAGTACGGCGTGCTGCCGTAATACGCGTGGACGGTCTCGGCCCAGGTCGCATCGGCCATCGCCGGCCAGTGGTCCTTGTCGAAGCCGGGCGCGTCGCGCACGCGCTCCGCGGTGACCGGTAGCACGAAACAGCGGCGCTCGGCGTCGAGCGTGAGCCGGTTCCACGGAACCGCGAGCAGCTTGTCGCCGATCCCGAGCAGGCCGCCCGACGATACGACCGCGTACGCGATATGGCCGGACCGGACATCGAGCATGATGTCGGCGATCTTGCCGATGTCGTCGCCGTCCGTCGTCACGACGCGGTCGCCTTGCAGCGTGCCGGCGGCCATCACGTCGGGACCCGGCCCGTTCGAGCGCCGGCCGGCGCGGCCGACGATGCGGGCGCCTTCGGCGGGTTGTCTGTCGGCTGTCATCGCATACCTCCTGTTCGAAGTGCGAAGTTCGAAGCGAACGGCATCGGCGGCGGCGCGCGCGGCGGGCCGCCTCGTCGGCTGTCGTCGACGCGCCGCTGGCAGCTGCGACGGCTCAATGACGACGCGGGAGCGACACGTCCTCGAGCGTGTTGACGAGCTCGTCTCGCGCCGGGCCACCGGCGCGCGTCGCGATGTCGCCGAGCGACACGATGCCGACCACGCGGCGGTGCCGATCGAGCACCGGCATCCGGTGCAGCTGCACGTCGGCCATGCGCTGCTGCACGTCGCCGACGCCTTCGTCCTCGGTACACCATTGCACGGGCTCGGACGCCACTGCGCGCACCGGCGTGTCGGGCGAGCGGCCGTGCGCGAGCGCGCGCACCGCGATGTCGCGGTCCGTCACGATCGCGACCAGCTCGCCGTGGTCGCAGACGGGCAGCACGCCGATGTCGAACCGCTGCATCAGTTCGGCCGCGTGGCGAATGGTGTCGGTCGGTGCGACGCACACCACGTCGCGCGACATGATCTCGTTGACGCGATACATGAACGTCTCCTTCGGGTCCGGGCGGCTGAACGGGCAAACGAGCACGGTGCGTGCCGGCTGCATGCGGCGCGCACGGCGCCGCGCCCGTCGCGGGACGGAGAAATTTGCCAGCCTGCTTGTACATCTTCCAAGGCCGGCCGCGCGGCAGCGCGGCGGACCTCAGTGGCCGACGCCGGTGATCGCGACGATCGCGAACACCACTGCGCTTTCGATTGCGGCCAGTGCGGCGACGCCGGCTGCGCCGCTGATTTCATGCCATCTGCGTTCAATGCGTTTCATCGATCTGCTCCGGATTGCCGGCCCGGCGACACGCTGCCGCGCATGCGGGCCGGGTGCCGCCGTCAGCCGTGATCGCGGGGCGGGGACGGGACCTCCGGCGTGCGACGCGCGCGTTCGCCGGACGGTTTCGCGGGGTCGACGCGCGTGCCGCCGCCGACGGCGGGCGGATCGCTGGCCGGAAACGTCTCCTCGAGTCCCTCGTCGATGCGTTCTTCCGTCTTGTCGTCGGACGGCTTGCGCGACGCGGCGAGAGCGCGGAGCGGGCCGGCGGCCGGTGACACGGCGTCGCGGCTGCCGGTGGCGTGAACGGTCATGGTCGAACCTCCTTTTCGTGACGAAAGCCGCAACGGGCGTGCCTGCGCGCCGGTGACGGCATGGCCCTTGCGGCCCGCTGCGGCCGGCAGCGCGCGGACGCGATGCGCGCCGCGGCCGGCGTGGACGAGAGGACAAGGTGATGAATGCACCCACGGAAAGAATACGTTACGAGGTCAACGTCTGCGGCGGCGATTTCAGCCACGTGCGCGAACGCTTCGCGACCTGGAAGCGCGAATCGCTGATCTACCGGCCCGAGCGCCGGATGTTCGACGGCAAGGACGAAGTCCGCCAGCTCAACGACACGATCTACGACGGCCCCGAGAGCGCGCAGCGCGCACTCGCCGCATGCTGCCGGCCGTCGGACCGCTACGCGCTCGCCGTGCAGCTCGCGGCGGAAGGGCGCACCATGTGGCTCGTGATGGCGGCATACGCCGACTGAGCGACTGGATGCGCCGCCCGGCGAACACGGGAGCGACGTCCGGGCACGCTGCTTGCGTAAGTCGCCGCGCCATTGACACGCGCGAGCCGTCGCGCAGGAGAGTCATGAAGACGCCATCCATGCTGCACCGTCCCGAACCGACGCCCGACGACTACCCGGAGCCCCCGACGCCCGGACACGACGATCCGGTCGATCCGCCCGTGCCCACGGGCCCGCCGCAGGGCGATCCGCCGTCGCAGCCGCCGCCGATGCGGATGCCGGGCGGAGGCGGTGCGCCGCAGCCGGCCGCGCGATCGCTGAAAGGAGGACCCTCATGGACATTCACGTGCAATCGCCCGACAAGCGCGCGATCGCCCAGGTGCTGGGCCGCTATTTCGAATCGCGCTCGCTGCGTTATCAGATCGAGGAACTACCGGGCGGCGTGCTGCACATCGGTTTTCATGCGAGCGGGCGGCCGGCTGCGGTCACCGTCTCGTTCGATGATGCCGCGTACGACGCCTTCACGCATTGGGATGCGAGTCAGAAGCAGCTCGCGCTCGGCCGTCTCGGCGACAGCTTTTCGCAGATGATGGCGCAGCGCAACCCCGCCGCGCCCGGCGCCGACTATCACGTCGAGCGCTTCTGAGTACCGCGCGCCGCATGGACGCAAGGCAAGGTGCCCGCACACGACGGGCGCTTTGCGACCGTGCGGCGCGCGGGTAGGATGTTCGTTAATTCAGCGGACGCTACGTTCGCACGGCCCGCTGCCCGCAGGCAGCGGCCGGCGCGCGCTGCGTCCTTCATCAGGCATTCCTTTGCGAACCGACGGAGACTTCATGGCCCCTGTGCGCCCGTTGCTGTCACCCGGCTCACGCCGATTCGTGTTTGGCCTGTCCGCCTGCGCGGCGCTCGCGATCGCGGGCGCACGCGACGCGTCGGCCCAGACGCCTTCGCCGCTCGGCGAGTGGCAATACTCGGCGGGCGTCCCGCTTCAGAAACTGTACGAGCCGACCATGCCGACCTGGCAGGTCAGCGTCGGCGCCGCGATGACGCTGCAGCCGCGCTATGCGGGCTCCGACCGCTATCGCGTGATGGGCGGCCCGAACCTCGACGTGCGCTATCGCGACCTGTTCTTCCTGTCGACGGGCGAGGGGCTCGGCGCGAACGTGCTGCGCGGGCCGAACTGGCGCGTGAGCCTGTCGGTCGGATACGACCTCGGGCGTCGTTCGGCCGACGATCTCGGGCATCTGAACGGGCTCGACAACATCAATGCGGCGCCGGTGATGAAGCTGTCGGCCGACTACGTGGTGTCGAAGGAGTTCCCGCTCGTGCTGCGCGCGGACGTGCGACGCAGCATCGGCGGCTCGAACGGCTGGGTCGGCGACTTCTCCGCCTACATGCCGATGCCCGGCAGCAACGAGCACTTCTTCTGGTTCGCCGGGCCCACCGTGTCGTTCGCCGACTCGCGCTACATGAACAGCTGGTTCGGCGTGAACCAGGGCGCGTCCGCGCGTTCGGGGCTGCCGGTGTATTCGTCGCGCGCCGGGATCAAGTCCGTCGGCGCCGGCGTGACGATGGTCTGGTTCGTGAACAAGCACTGGTTCGTGACGATGGACGGCGCGATCGAGCAGCTGGTCGGCCGTGCGGCCCGCAGCCCGATCACGCAGCAATCGACGAACGGCGTGTTCGACATGTCGGTCAACTATCGCTTCTAGCCGCCGCGCGGCGCACCCGCGCGTGCGGCGCGGCCGTCACATTTGCTATGATTCGGACCTGTACAAACGTACAGTGATCGAACCCCGTGACGCCATCCTCGCCGCAGCCGCCGGCCTTTTACTACCTGACGAACTTCGAACGCGCGCTTGCCTGGCTCGGCGAGCGCTACGACGACCTGCTCGACGCGGCCGAACACGCGTTTCTTCGGCATTTCGCGACGCTGCCGCAGGCGTCGCGCGCGTTGCTCGTGCGGATGCTGATGCGCAACGGGCCCGACTTCCGCGCGAGCAAGCTCGTCTACGACGAGATCGGCTGCCCGCTCGATGCCGCGGCGCCGCTCGTCGAATGCGGGTGGGTCGATCCGGCGCCGGCACTGACGCTCGACACGCTGTTCGCGCTGTCGACGAAGGCCGAACTGCTGCAGACGTTTCCGTCGCTCGCCGCGCATGCGGGCGAACGCAAGGCGGACTGGCTCGAGCGCTTGCGGCCCGCGCACGATGTCGCGCAGACGCTCGACGCGTGGTGCCCGACGAGCGGCGATCGCGTGCTGCGCGTGACGGTCGGCGCGCTCTGCGATCGACTGCGGCTGATGTTCTTCGGCAATCTCCATCAGGACTGGAGCGAATTCGTGCTCGCCGATCTCGGCGTGTTCCAGTACGAAACCGTGCCGTTCGGGCCGTCGTCGCGCGCGTTCCGGCAGCGCGGCGACGTCGACGCGTATCTCGCGCTGCACGCGTGCCGGGAGGCACTCGACGCATGGCCGGACGATCGGCCGTTCGACGCGCTGCTCGATGCGATCGACGCGATCGGCTGCGCGGAGCAGCCGTGGCTCGCGACGCGCCGCGCGAAGCTGCTGTTCGCGCTCGGGCAGATCTGCGAACGCCGCGCGGACTGGGCCGGCGCGCTCGACGCCTATGCGCGCAGCGCGTGGCCCGGCAGCCGTCATCGCCGCATTCGCGTGCTCGAACGCTGCGGACGCGACGCCGATGCGTTCGCGCTCGCGCTCGAGGCACGCGGCGCTTACGAAAGCGACGAGGAGCGTCAGCGCGTCGAACGCATGCTGCCGCGCCTGCAGCGGCGCCTCGGCCGGCCGGTCGAGCGCGCGGCCGCGGCGCCTGCGGTGCCGCGCGAAACGCTCGTGCTCGCGCGGCCCGACGTGCCGGCCAGCGTCGAGTACGTGGTGCGCGATCACCTCGCGCAGCCTGAAGCGCCGGTCCACTACGTCGAAAACACGCTGATCAATTCGCTGTTCGGGCTGCTGTGCTGGGAGCCCGTGTTCGCGGCCGTACCCGGCGCGTTTTTCCATCCGTTCCAGCGCGGCCCCGCCGATCTTCACGCACCCGATTTCGCCGCGCGCCGCGCGGACGCGTTTGCCGCGTGCTTCGCGCAACTCGAATCGGGCGCGTATCGCGACACGATCCGCCGCCATTACGCGACGAAAGCGGGATTGCAGTCGCCGTTCGTGTTCTGGGGCGTGCTGACCGACGAACTGCTCGAGCAGGCGCTCGCGTGTTTGCCGCCCGATCATCTGCGGCTCTGGTTCGTCCGGCTGCTCGCCGACATTCGCGGCAATCGGTCGGGGCTGCCCGATCTCGTGCGCTTCTGGCCCGACGAGCGCCGCTACGAGCTGATCGAGGTGAAAGGCCCGGGCGACCGGCTACAGGACAACCAGACGCGCTGGCTCGCGTACTGCATCGCGCACGGGATGCCGGTGCGCGTCGTCGACGTCGAATGGGACGCGTGCGCCGCGCACGCGGGCGCCGCTGCGATGGAGTGGTCCGCGTGAGCTATGTCGTCGCGGTGCGGGCGATGTGCGAGTTCACCGCGCGACGCGGCGATCTCGACCTGCGCTTCACGCCCGCGCCGACCGCGCTCGAAGGCATCGCCGGCCACGGCGCGGTCACGTCGAAGCGCGGCGCCCGCTACGAAACCGAGATCGCGCTGAGCGGCACGTGGGGCGTGCTGACCGTGCGCGGCCGCGCGGACGGCTACGATCCGGTGTCGAACCGGATCGAGGAAATCAAGACCTATCGCGGCAGCCTCGACGCGATGCCCGCGAACCATCGCGCGCTGCACTGGGCGCAGGCGAAGGTGTACGGGCATCTGATGTGCGCGGCGCGCGGCCTCGCGCAGATCGACGTCGCGCTCGTCTACTTCGACATCGTCTCCGAGCGCGAGACCGTGCTGACCGAAACGCTGAGCGCGGACGCGCTCGCCGCGTTTTTCGCCGAGCAATGCGCGTGCTTCGTCGGCTGGGCCGAGCGCGAGACCGCCCATCGCAGCGCGCGCGATGCGGCGCTGCGTGCGCTCGCGTTTCCGCATGCGCAGTTTCGCAGCGGGCAGCGCGAGCTTGCCGTGGCCGTCTATCGCGCCGCGCGCGACGAACGCTGTCTGATCGCGCAGGCGCCGACCGGCATCGGCAAGACGCTCGGCACTGTGTTTCCGCTGCTGAAGGCGTGCGGCGAAGGCGAAATCGATCATGTGTTCTTCCTGACCGCGAAAACGCCCGGACGCGCGCTCGCGCTCGAGGCCGCGACGACGCTCGGCGCCGGCACGCCCGCGCTGCCGCTGCGCGTCCTCGAACTCGTCGCACGCGACAAGGCGTGCGAGCATCCCGACCTCGCGTGCCACGGCGACGCGTGTCCGCTCGCGCGCGGCTTCTACGACCGGCTGCCGGCCGCGCGCGACGCGGCGATCGACGCGGGGCTGCTCGATCGCGATACGGTGCGCGCGGCCGCGCTCGCGCACGACGTGTGTCCGTACTACCTCGCGCAGGAGCTCGCGCGCTGGTCGGACATGGTGATCGGCGACTACAACTACTACTACGACGGCAGCGCGATGTTGTACACGCTCGCGCAGCAGAACCAGTGGCGCATCGGCGTGCTCGTCGACGAGGCGCATAACCTGCTCGATCGCGCGCGCAAGATGTACAGCGCGTCGCTCGACCCGTTCGCGTTCGCCGCCGCGCGCGACGCGGCGCCGGCGCCGCTGCGCAAGGCATTCGACCGGCTGGCGCGCGCGTGGGGCACGCTCAATCGCGCGCAGACGGCACGTTACGCCGCTTATCCGCAGATTCCGGGGCCGATCGTGTCGGCCGTGCAGAATCTCGTCGCCGCGGTCGGCGAGTATCTGGCGGACGCGCCGCGCGCGAACGGCGACGCATTGCTGCGCTTTCATTTCGACGCGATCCAGTTCGGCGTGCTCGCCGACGCGTTCGACAGTGCGTCGATCTTCGACGCGACGCTGCACGGCGAACCGGTCCCGCGTCAGCCGGCGCTCGACGGCGTCGTGCCGGCCGGCCGCCGGCGCCGCGTGCAGTCGACGCTGTGCGTGCGCAACGTGATCCCCGCCGGCTTTCTCGCGCCGCGCTACGACGCCGCGCGTGCGACCGTGCTGTTCTCGGGCACGCTCAGCCCGTTCCATTTCTATCGCGACACGCTCGGGCTGCCGGCCGATACCGGCTGGCTCGACGTCGACGGGCCGTTCCGCGCGGAGCAACTGACCGTGCGCGTCGCGAGCCACGTGTCGACACGCTGGCGCGACCGCGACCGGTCGCTCGAGCCGATCGCCGACCTGATCGCCGCGCAGTATGCGGCGCGTCCCGGCAACTATCTCGGCTTTCTGAGCAGCTTCGACTATCTGCAGCGCGTGGTCGCGCTGATGCAGGCGCGGCATCCGGACGTGCCCGTGTGGGCGCAGGCGCCCGGCATGGCCGAGAGCGAACGCGACGCGTTCCTGGCGCGCTTCGATGCCGGCGGCCGCGGCGTCGGCTTCGCGGTACTCGGCGGCGCGTTTTCGGAGGGCGTCGATCTCGTCGGCGAACGGCTGATCGGCGCGTTCATCGCGACGCTCGGACTGCCGCAGGTCAACGACGTCAACGAGCAGATGCGGCGCGCGATGGACGCCCGTTTCGGCAACGGCTACGACTACATGTATCTGTATCCGGGGCTGCAGAAGGTCGTGCAGGCGGCAGGGCGCGTGATCCGCACCGAGCAGGACGAAGGCGTCGTGCATCTGATCGACGACCGCTATCGACGGCGCGAGGTGCGCAACCTGCTGCCGCGCTGGTGGCGGATCGGATGACGTTTTCGACGCGGCCGCATCGCCGCATCGGGCGCGCGTTACAGCACGTTCAGCATCGCGAGCGCGGTTTCCTGCAGAAACGGCAACACGCGCCGCACGGCCGCTTCGGTCGTTTCGGCGCCGATCGGCATGTTCGTGCTCAGCGCCGCGACGACTTCGCCGTGACGGTTCTTCAGCGGCACCGCGATCCCGCGCACGCCGACCTGCAACTGCTGCTCGATCACCGCAAAACCGGCGTCGCGCGCGCGATCGACCTGTTCGAGCAGACGCGCCTTGTTCGTGATCGTATGCGGCGTGAACGGCGGCAGTTCGGTGCGGTCGAGCCAGGCGCGCACGGCTTCGCGGTCCGGATGATGGGCGAGCAGCACGACGCCCGGCGACGTCAGCGGCGCCGGCACGCGCGCGCCGAGCACGAAGCCCGTCGTCATCACGCGCGACACGCCGTTGCGCGCGATGAACACCAACTCCCATTCGTCGAGCACGCTGACGTAGGCCGATTCGTTCAGCGACGCGCTCAGTTGCTGCAGATACGGCTGCACGGTGCGCGGCAGCCGCGCGGAATCGAAATACGACCAGCCGACGCGCAGCACGCGCGGCGTCAGACCGTAGAGCTTGCCGTCGGTATAGACGTAGCCGAGCGATTCGAGCGTCAGCAGATAGCGTCGCGCGGCCGTGCGCGTCAGGCCCGTGCGCGCGGCGGCCTGGGTCGGCGTCATGCGCGCATGCTGGCTGTCGAACGCTTCGAGGATCGCCAGCCCTTTTTCGAGGCCGGCAATCCAGTCGCGTCGGTCGAGTTCGGGCTTTTTCATCGTCGGAGGGCGGTGAGGGCTGCGCGGTCATCGCGCGGAATTGGGCGATTATCGCGCAGATTTGCCCAGCAATGGCATGTCCGGCCACGGGGCGGCGTCCATCCGGACAGATTGGCAGGCCGCGTTATCGCGGCAATACGGTTGCGAGCTGTACCCAGCGACGTTCGTATCGCGACACGCGCGCGGAACGGCCTTGATTGCAGCAAGTATCAAGTGGTGTATGATTTGGTATCAATTGATACCTATCGGAGTCGCCCATGCTACTCGTTACCCCGGAAGCCGTGGCTGATGTCATGGGGCTTCAACCAGTGCCCCATACGCTCGCGGAACTCGAAGCGCGGGTGCGCGACGGGCTGCCGAAGTCCGCGTTGCGGGCGGGCGTCGAACACGCGACGCAAGGCGCGGACGCCAGACGTGCGCTGCTCGCGCGCATCATTCCCGAGGCGACCTACAAACGCCGCCGCGATCGGCTGACGCAAGACGAATCCGAAAAGACCGAACGCCTGGCGCGAATCGTCGCGACGACTACCTACGTCTGGAACGATGAAGAGGATGCTCGGGAATTCCTGTCGACGCCGCATCCCGAACTCGAGGGGCGGACGCCGCTCGACGTCGCGCTGACCGAGCTCGGCGCGCGTCGCGTCGAAGAGGTGCTCTGGAAGCTGCACTATGGGCTGCCGGCATGAAGTTGTTTCGCATCGCCGACGCGCGGAACACGATCTGGAGCGGTACCGGCGCGATGCTGGTCGGCGGCCGCTTCAACAGCCCGGGCCGCCCGGTCATCTACGCGGCGTTGACCTTTGCCGGCGCGATGCTCGAAGTGCTCGTGCACGCCCGTATCGGCAAGGTGCCGAAGACCCATGGATGGGTCGAAGCGACGGTTCCCGACGACATCGTCATCGAACGCCACACCGCCGATACGTTGCCGGCAGGATGGGACGCGGCAGCGCCGCAACCCGCACGGCGCTTCGGCGATGCATGGTTGACGGAATCTCGCACGGCGGTCCTGGTCGTGCCGTCAGTCGTCGCACGGGCAGAATTCAACGTACTGGTGAATCCCGCGCATCCTGACGCAGCGCGCATTGTCGTGACCGATCCGCGACCCGTCGTATGGGACGAGCGACTTTTTGTGATGCCGCCGGTCGGACGATCCTAGCGTCTCGCTGATTGCCCGCGGCACGAAGCGCCACGTCACCGCGGCCGATCGAACGTGACAACCGGATGCGGCACGAACCTCATGCGTGCCGCATCCTGCATTGCATTACTCGCTGCTCGTCCACTCCACATTCGCGCCGACCGAGCGCAGGTTCTCGACGAAACGCGGATGCGCGCGCCGGATCGGCAGCGCGTTCATGATTTCGGAGCGGCCTTCGATGCTCGCGGCGACCATCAGCAGCGCGATCGCGACGCGGATGATGTACGGGCTCTCGACACGCGCCGGCGTCAGTTGCAGCCCGCCGAACGTGATCAGCCGGTGCGGATCCGACAGCAGCACGTGCGCGCCGAACTTCGACAACTCGCCGGACCAGCCGAGCGCGCCGTCGTAGACCTTGTTCCAGAACATCGCGCTGCCTTCGGCGCGCACGCCGAGCGCGATGAAGATCGGCAGCAGATCGACCGGCAGGTACGGCCATGGCGCGGCTTCGACCTTGGTCAGGATGTTCTGCGTGAACGGCCGGCGCACGCGTAGCGGGCCGTCGCGCTCGGCACGCGACCAGCCGTCGCGGTGCGTGACCTGAACGCCGAACTTCGCGAACGTGCGGTCGATCAGCGGAAAGTGTTCGGGCGACGAGTTACGCACGGTGATGTCGCCGCCGGTGATGGCGCCGAGCGCGAGAAACGTTGCGATCTCGTGAAAATCCTCGGCGAAGCGGAACTCGCCGCCGCCGAGCTTGCTGCCGCCCGTCACGCAGAGCCGCGACGTGCCGATGCCCTCGACCGCGACGCCGATCATCGCGAGGAACTGGCAGAACTCCTGCACGTGCGGCTCGGACGCCGCGTTCATCAGCGTCGACGTGCCGTTTGCCGCGGTCGCGCACAGCGCGAAGTTTTCGGTGGTCGTCACGGACGCATAGTCGAGCCAGTGATCGTTGGCCGTCAGCGGGCCGTCCGCACGCACGATCAGCGAGTCGGAGGTGCGCTCGATGTGCGCGCCGAAGCGCTCGAACACCTCGACGTGCGGATCGATTTCGCGCACGCCGAGCGTGCAGCCTTTCACGTCGTTCTCGAGCCGCGCGACGCCGAAGCGCGCGAGCAGCGGCGGAATCAGCATGATCGACGAGCGCATCGCCTCGGGCAGGCGATGGACGGTCGGGTCGAACGTCGTGTTGCGGTGATGGAGTTCGAGCAGGCCGGTCGTGAAATCGACCGACACGTCGCTGCCGAGCGTGCGGAAGATATCGAGGATCTTGCGCACGTCGGTGATGTCCGGCACGCCGATCAGCCGCAGCGGCTGGTCGGTCAGCAGGGTCGCACAGAGGATCGGCAGGACGGCGTTCTTGTTCGCGGACGGCTTGATGTCCCCGCGCAGCGGGGTGCCGCCGTGGACGATGAGATTCGACATGATATGGGGGCGTATCGGTGGCTGACGTAGGCCCATATGATGCCATTGGTCGGCGCAGGGCGTGGAGGGTTCGATGCGAAGTCGGCTTGCGGGCCGGCGACGGCCGTTCCGAACTGTCCGCATGCTTATCTCGTAAAATCGCACACGGATTTTTGAGCGCCGTGATCGATGCCGACTTCTCCTACCCAAGCCCCTATATCCGACGAGGTTTCAGCACCTGCCGACGGACGACCATGGACACATGAAGAACTTCGTGCCTCGGTCGACACATATCTCGAAATGCTCGACAGCGAGCGCGCGAAGCGTCGCTATGTCAAGACAGAGGTCTATCGGGCGCTTGCCGAGCGATTCCATCGCACGGCAAAGGCATTCGAATACCGGATGCAGAATATTTCCTACGTGTTGGCGCTGATGGGCCGCGATTGGCTACCCGGACTCAAACCGGCGAGAAACGTCGGCGCCAACGGCGTGCTGATCGAGCAGTTCATCAACGAGCGGGAATATCGAACGACGGCGCCCGTCGTCGAATTCGAGCTCGACGTTCGAGACCGGTTGAAGAGGGTGCCGGTTGCGCCGCCGGCAGGCAATGCTCGGCCGGAAGTCGGTTACGCGACCGTGGCGCAGGTTCGTCGCGATCCGGCCGTCAAGGCGTGGGTGTTGGCGCAGGCGCGCGGAACATGCGAATGCTGCGGCAATCCCGCGCCTTTCGCGGACGCGGACGGATTGCCGTACTTGGAAGTCCATCACGTGCGCCGATTGGCGGAGCGAGGGCCCGACGTCATCTCGAACGCGGTGGCAATTTGCCCGAATTGCCACCGCGAATTGCATTACGGCGAAAAGGCGCGCGAGCTTGTCGAACGCCTCTATACACGCGTGCCGCGCCTCGTTCGCGTGTGATCGAGCCGCACGCCTGGCAGCCGCGCGGAAGACGTCAGCCCGCAGCGCGCATCCGCGCTGCCACCACGAGCGAAATCAGGCAGCCGGCCGCGAGATAACCGGCGACGAGGTGCCACGAGCCGCCGGCCAGGCTCACGAGGCCGACCGCGATGAACGGCGTGAACCCGCCGCCGACGACGCTCGCGAACTGGTAGCCGACGCCCGCGCCGCTGTAGCGATACTCGGCGCCGAACAGTTCGGTGAACAGCGGCTGCTGGACGCTGACGACCATGTCGTGCGCCGCGTTCGCGAGCAGGATCGAGAACAGCACGATCCACGCGATCGACCGCGACTCGAGCGCGACGAAGAACGGCACCGCCGATGCAAGGCCGATCAGCGCGCCGATCAGATAGATGCGGCGCAGCCCGAAGCGATCGGCGAGCCAGGCGAAGCACGGAATCGTCACGCAGCTCACCGCGCCGACCAGCAGCCCGATGTTCAGGAACAGATCGCGCGACATGCCGAGGTTGGACGTCGAATAGCTGAGCGCGAACGCGGTGACGATGTACATCGTGAACAGCTCCGCGAGCCGCAGCGCGACGATCAGCAGAAACGCCTTCGGATGACGCGTCAGCGCTTCCAGCACCGGCAGCCGCACCTTGCGGTGGCCGTGCTCGACCTTCTCGACGAACTCCTGCGACTCGTCCATGCTCTTGCGCACCCACAGCCCGATCAGCACCAGCACGATGCTGAACACGAACGGCAAGCGCCAGCCCCAAGTTTTGAACGCGGCGTCGCCGAGCGTGTGGCTCAGGATCGACACGATGCCGGTGGCGAGCACGAGCCCGACGCCGTAGCCGACCTGGACGCCGCTGCTGTAGAACGCCTTCTTCTGCTTCGGCGCACTTTCGACGGCCATCAGCGCCGCGCCGCCCCATTCGCCGCCGACCGCGAAGCCCTGGATCGCACGCATCGCGACCAGCAGCACGGGCGCCCACCAGCCGATCGTCGCGAACGTGGGCAGCAGCCCGATCGCGACCGTCGACAGCCCCATCAGCATCACGGTCAGCACGAGCATTCGCTTGCGGCCGAGCCGGTCGCCGTAATGGCCGAACACGACGCCGCCGAGCGGACGGAACAGGAAGCCGACGCCGAACGTCGCGAACGCCGCGAGCGTCCCCATCGTCGGGCTTACTTTCGGAAAGAACTCCGCGTTGAATACGAGCGCGGCGACAATCCCGTACAGCAGGAAGTCGTACCAGTCGACGACTGCGCCGACGAAGCTGCCGATCGCGGCCTTGCGGGCCTGGGTGCGCGCCCGGGCGCCGGCAGCGGCGTCGAGGGTGTCGAAGGTCGGGGTCATGTTGATGTCTCCTGGCACGGGCGCATCAGGCTCGCGGGCCGGTGCCGCGCCGATGCTGCATTGAGTCGATGAGTGAACGGAGAATAGGGCGCGCGCCGCACGCCGGCAATTAGCCGATCGGTCGAGTTGCGCGATTATCGTTCAATTACGTGCGTTTATCGAACGCTTTTGGGGTTTGCACTGAGCGGCCCGGCAATTGGCCGTTCGGCCAGGGTGTGCCGCCGTGAACGATCTGGTTAAAATCTGCACCATCGAAAGTTCGCCCGGTGCCGGCGGATGTCGGCCGTCTCGGCGGCCCGACATGCGGTTGCGCCGGGCCTCGTCCCCATAGAATGCATCCCTCGGAGACTGGAATGTCCGGCAATCCCCATCCACTGTCCAGCGATACGCCGCCCGTCGACGATCCGGCCGCCAATCCGCTCGGGATGGCGGGGCTCGAGTTCGTCGAGTTCGCGGCGCCGGTGCCGGACGTGCTCGCACAGCGTTTCGAGCAGCTCGGCTTCAAGGCGATCGCGCGGCACGTCAGCAAGGCCGTGACACTGTATCGGCAGGGGCAGATGCATTTCCTGATCAACGCGGAACCGGACTCGTTCGCCGCACGCTATGCGGAGGAATACGGGATGGGCGTCTGCGCGATCGGCATCCGCGTCGCGAACGCGCGGCGGTCGTTCGAACGCGCGATCGAACTGGGCGCGTGGGCGTTCGAGGGCGAGCGCGTCGGCGTCGGCGAGCTGAAGATTCCGGCGATCCAGGGCATCGGCGATTCGCATCTGTACTTCGTCGATCGCTGGCGCGGGCGCAACGGCCAGCGCGGCGGCGTGGGCGACATCTCGATCTTCGACATCGATTTCCGGCCGATCGACATCGCCACCGCGCACACCGATCTCGATTTCGCGGGCACCGGGTTGCAGCAGGTCGACCATTTCACGCAGACGGTCGGCGCCGGGCGCATGCAGGAGTGGCTCGACTTCTACCACGATCTGCTGCATTTCCGCGAGATTCACGAAATCGATGCGCACTGGCACGTGTCGGAGGAGTCGCGCGTGATGGTGTCGCCATGCGGCGCGCTGCGGATTCCGGTGTACGAGGAAGGCACGCGCCGCACCGAGTTGATGCACGCGTATCTGCCCGACCATCCGGGCGAGGGCGTCCAGCACATCGCGCTCGCGACGGACAACATCCTTGCGTCGGTCGACGCGTTGCGGGCGAACGGCGTCGAGTTCATCGAGCCGCCCGCGCGCTACTACGACGAGGTGGACCAGCGGTTGCCGGGGCACGGCGTCGATCTGGACGCGCTGCGCCGTCGTGCGGTATTGATCGACGGCGAGATCGGCGAAGACGGCGTGCCGCGCCTGTTCTTCCAGACGTTCGTCAAGCGCCGGCCTGGCGAAATCTTCTTCGAGATCGTGCAGCGCAAGGGGCATCACGGTTTCGGCGAAGGCAATCTCGCGGCGCTCGCGCGCGCCCGCGACGCAAGCTGAACGCGGGCGCCGCCTGCTGCGCCCGGCCGGCCGGTCCGGCCTTCCGCGCTTTGCCGATGCGTGTGCGGGCGTGCGGGCAGGCTGCCGCGCCGCGCTACGCGCCGATCAGCTTGCGGCTCTGGCGTCGCATGCCGTCGAAGATCGCGTCGGCGACATCGGCCGGAAAATCGGCCGGCAGGTGTGCGGCGACTTCGGCAATCACCGGTTCCGTGCGCGCCGCGACGGCGGCCAGCGCGGTACGTACGTCGTCGTCGGACAGGCCGACGCGCCGTCCCTGCGCGATCCAGTGGCGCGGCTGGATGTCGGCGATCGCGTAGTGACGATTCTTCCCGCTGACGGCCATCGCGAGTCGCGCGCGACGCGGTGCCAGCTGGTTGCGGCGCGTGCCGATGATCGGATGCGCGGACAGCACGTCGTACAGCGGCGTGCTGCGATACGTGTTGCCGGGCAGAAGCGCGATGCTGAAATTCTTCGCGTGGCCGTCGATCGCCGCGAGTACCCAGAACACGAGCTGCGCGACGAAGAAGTTCATCCGGTCGCGCGCGGCATCGACCGAATTCGCGAGGATGCCCATGATCGTGTCGATGCCGGGGCCGCCGTCCGATTCGTATTTCGCCGCCGGCGGCGTGCCGGTCGCCTGGCACATGTCCTCCTGCGGCAGCCGCAGGATCCACGTGCCGTCGCGCGACAGCCGGCGATCGAAGCGCTCGACGATCAGCACCTTCTGATCGTCGAACCGGCCGATGTCGCAATGCGCGACCGGCAGGCCATAAGCGGCGACGATCTTCGAGCACAGCCACTCGTTTTCGACGGACGTGCGCATGTCGGCCTGCATGTTGCCGACGCGTCCGAGCGGCAGCTTGAAGATGTGCGTCGTCGGCGTGCTGCCGGACGGCACGAGCCAGCGGTTGCCGTGACGCAGCAGCGCCGTCTTTTCCTGCGCGCCGGCGATCGATAGCCGAAGGTCGGCCTCGTGTTCCGCATGACCGGGCAACGGCGCGGCGGTCGACTGGCGCAGCACGTCGGCGACCGCAGCGTCGTCGAGCACGGTGCCTTCGATCGTGTCGAGATCGACCGGTGTTTCGTCGGGCGGCAGCAGTTGCAGGGCGCCGACGCAGTCGCGGCCGATCGACGCAAGCAGCTCGAACGGCGACGTCGAACCGAGCCGGTAGCGCTGCGCGATGCGGCGTCGAATCGGCTGACTGTCCGGCAGCAGGTTGTCGAAGTAGCCGGCGACGACCGCGCCGTGATGCGGCTGGTTGCCCGGCGTAAACGGCAGGGACAGCGACAGCGGCCGCCCTTGCGGATCGTCGATCCATGTCGGCAGATAGACGAGGCGCTCGACGCCGCGCCTGACTTCCCAGTAGCCGACCGGGATGCCGTTCATCCATAGATCGAGACGATCGTGGCGGGTGGTGCGGACGACCATCGTTACCAGTCCTCCCGCTTTGCGACGCGGCGTTTGCGCGGCGTGGCGGGCGTCCGTTTGCCGGCGGCGGCGACGGGCGTTTTCGCTGCAGCTGCGGCTGCGGCCGTGCCGGTAGCGGCCGGTGCGGACGACGAACGCCGGCGCGCCGACCGTGTGCTAGGTGCAACGGGTGCAGCAGTGGCGGCCGCGGTGTCGGCCGGTGCCGAGCCGCGTCGGCTATTTGCGCGCGTGCGAGCGCTGCCGGCAGCGGCGGTTTGCGCGACATCGGCCGAAGCGGCCGGATCGAGCGACAGACGTACGCCGAGCACGTTCAGCACTTTGAAAAGCCGCTCGATGCTGACTGCAGACGGATTCGCTTCGAGCTGCGCGTACGATTGCTGCGTGACGCCGAGGCGGGCCGCGAGTTGCGCCTGCGTGAGCCCGGCCGATTTGCGGAAGCCGACGAGGATCGGGCGCAACTGGGCCAGCGTCTGGACGGGGAAGGACATGGGCGCTCCGGCGAAATACAGGCGATCGTTTGTCATCGAAGAATACAGTCTATGGTATGTATCGGCAAAATACAAACTACAACCTGTATTCGACAAAAACAAACGATAGCCTGTCAGATCGAAGCGCGTGATACGACGAGACGAAACGCCGCGCAACGGTTCGCGGCTGTCCGAGCGACCGTCGTGGCGTCAGCGAGCCATGGCAACGTCATCGTCGAGTGACGCCTTGCCGGCACCCTCGGCTGCCCAAGCGGACTACGCAAACTGTTGCCGCAGCCGCAGGAAGTGCCGCTGTTTCGGCGGTATCAAATGAAGAAAAGGAGGGCGGCGACCGGTGCCTTGCTCCGGCTGTCGACAATTGGCTCCGTCGGCCGCTCGCATGTAACCACCGTTGTGTGACGACGGCGCCCGCCGCGCTCGATCCACCGCGCTGCCCTGACAGAACGATTCCGGCCACTCGCCGTCCGTATCGACGTCACGATCACCGGATCGAACGGCTCGCCCACGCCGCCAGACCCGGCCAATACGCGCAGGCCCGCCGAACGAAACCCGCGCCGGTCCGGATCACGATCGCGCCGATCGCCAGCGCGGCGAGATCGTCGATGCGGCCGAGTCCCACCCACGCCGCACTCATCGCGACCGTCGCGAGCAATGCCGACAACGCGTCGGCGCGCACATGCCAGCCGTTTGCTTCGAGGAGCGCCGAACCCGTTTCCCGCGCCCTGGCGAGCAGCCACCGCGACAGCGCGACCTTGCCGACGAGCGTCACGACTACCAGTGCCAGCGGCACCGCGCCGGGCGCTACGCGCGGCGGCGTGTCGAAGTGCGTCGCCGCCTGCCAGATCATTTGCAACCCCATCGCGACGAGCAACGTGCCAAGCCCGGCAAGGGCGATCGGCTCGAACGTCGGTCGGCGCTCCGGCGGCAGCCGTGCGTCCATGCGGCAGGCGACGAGAAGCAGCGCGTCCGCGGCGAGATCCACCGCGGCGTGAAGCGTGTCGGCGAGCAGGCCGGATGAGTGCGCCGCCCATCCGGCTATGAGTTCGGTCGCGAGCAACAAGGCGTTGATCGCGAGACCGATGGCGAGGGCGCGGGAAGTGGCGGTGTGGAGATGAGGCGTGACGCGTGTCGGACGCTGCATGGCGAATTCGTCTGTCGAATCGGGAGCAGCCTCGAACGCTACCGGCCGATGGTGGCACGCGCATGACGGAGCGCAGCGCAGCGCAGCGAACGACCTGGAACCGGCGCGAAAGGAAGGAGGTGCCATGGCGACGCCGATGCAGACTCGCCACCGCGCGAAGCGGCATAGCCAATTTCGACATTATAGAAGTAATGTCAAATAAAATACCCGAGATAATCTAAAATCTAACGGTTTACGTTATATTATTCACGAAAATTCTCCGCGCATCCGCCATGTCCGACCTGACCGCCGACGAATCCCGCCTCATCGCCGAAATCGACCGCCTGAAGGCCGCCTTCCCGAAAACCCGCGAACTTTACCGCGAGGTCTGCGCGCTGCTGTTCTTCCGCTTCGGCATCACGCCGACTGCGAACCGTCTGTATCAACTCGTCCGCAAAGGCAGCATGAGCACGCCGACGGCTGTACTCGGCGAGTTCTGGGCCGAATTGAGGGAAAAGAGCCGCGTACGCATCGAACACCCGGACCTGCCGGCAGACCTGCAGGCCGCCGCCGGAGAATTGGTCGCAACGTTGTGGACCCGATCGTCGGCCGATGCGGCCGCGGCGCTCGACGCGCTGCGCGCCGACGTCGAAGCCGAACGGGCAGCGGCCAAGGCCGAAGTCGCCGCCTTGCAGTCGGAGCTGGCCCGCACCGAAACCGCGCTCGAGCAGCGCACGGCCGCGTTGCTCGCGGCACAGGTGAGGATTCAGGAGCTGGAGCAGGCGAGGGCGGCCGACGACGCCACGCGCCGCGCGCAGCAAGCCGAAATCGAACGCCTGAAGGCCGATAACGCGGAAGGCGCTCGCGCGCTCGCACAAGCGCGCGCCGACTTCGGCGCACAGCTCGATCGGCTGCGCGACGATGCGAGCCGGGCGGAAGAGCGTCTGCGCGCGTCGGAGCGCCGCGCGCTACAGGAAATCGATCGCGAGCGGCAGGCTGCCGCACGACTGCAAAAGGAACTCGACGCGACGAACGCGCGCGCCGACGAACGCGACGCACAACTTCGCCGCGAAATCGGCGCGCTGCAGGCGCAGCTTGCCGACAGCCAGCATCGCTGCGGCGTACTGGAAGGGCAGCTCGACGGCGCACGCGCCGCACAGGCGGCAAGCGCGGCCGAGCTCGACGCGCTGCGTGCCGAGCGGGCGTCGGCGCCGCGTGTGACGGCGCGTCGCGGGCCGATCCGGCCGGTGTCGGCCGTACGCCCCACAAAACCGATCGCGCGGCGCCGCGTGCCCAAACCGGCGTGATGCTGACCAACCGGAAGCAGGCCAACGTTCACGGCGACCCAAAAGCGACCAAACTGCAACGCGCAAGACGTCGCGCCAACGCCGTTAGACGACCGGTCTAATCGCTGCTACCATACGCCATCATGAATGCATCCTCGGGCGCGGAAGTCCGCCAGCACATCCTCAACATCGCGAAGCCGATCATGCTCCACAAGGGGTTTTCGGCGGTCGGTCTGAACGAGATTCTCGCTGCGGCGGGCATCCCGAAGGGGTCGTTCTACCATTACTTCGGCTCGAAGGAGGCGTTCGGCGAAGCGCTGCTCGAGTCGTATTTCGAAGGCTACCTCGAGCATCTCGACAACCTGTTCGAGCGCCAGCCCGGCACGGGCGCCGAGCGGATGATGACGTACTGGAGCAATTGGCTGCACACGCAGTGTGCGGACGATCCCGAGGGCAAGTGTCTCGCGGTGAAGCTGGGCGCGGAAGTGTCCGACCTCTCCGAGGCGATGCGCGCGGTACTGCGGCGCGGCACGAGCCAGATCGTCGAGCGGCTGGCGGCATGCATCGAAGCCGGCCTCGCGGACGGTTCGCTGCGCGGCATCGAGAATCCGCCGCACACGGCCGCGCTGCTGTACGAGCTGTGGCTCGGTGCGACGCTGCTGGAGAAGATCCACCGCAACCGCAAGCCGCTCGAAACCGCGATGGCCGCGACGCGGCAGTTGCTGAACCTGCCGCCGTCCGCGCCCGACGAGGTGCGGACATAAGCGGGCGCGCTACGGCGCGCCTTGTTTTTACCTATCACACTAGACGACTGGTCTACTCATGGCGATCGCGATTCCTCCCCCGTTTTTGCCCTCGCAGCATCCGCCCCTGCAAGGGCAGCGGGGCGATCGCAGCGCATCGTGGATCGCGCGTAGTCCGCTCGTCGTTTCCTGATTCGATCGTGTGCGTGCACACGCATCCTTGTTGACGGAGGCTCACATGTCGCAAAGCAAGACCGCAAACCGCCGTATCGTCCTCAATTCGCGCCCGGTCGGCGCGCCCACCGCCAACGACTTCCGCCTCGAAACCGGCGACGTGCCGACACCCGGCGCCGGGCAGGTGCTGCTGCGCACGGTATGGCTGTCGCTCGATCCGTACATGCGCGGCCGGATGAGCGACGCGCCGTCGTATGCGCCGCCCGTGCAACTCGGCGACGTGATGGTCGGCGGCACGATCAGCCGTGTCGTGTCGTCGAACCTGCCGGCGTTCCGCGAGGGCGACCTCGTCGTCGCGACGGGCGGCTGGCAGGACTATGCGCTGTCCGACGGCAGCGACCTGATTCCGCTCGGCCGCGATTTTCCGCATCCGTCGCGCGCGCTCGGCGTGCTCGGCATGCCCGGATTCACGGCATATACGGGGCTGCTCACGATCGGCGAGCCGAAGACCGGTGAAACGGTCGTCGTCGCGGCCGCGAGCGGTGCGGTCGGCGCGGTCGTCGGGCAGATCGCGAAGCTGAAGGGCTGTCGCGTGATCGGCGTCGCGGGCGGCGCCGACAAATGCGCGTACGTGACCGGCACGCTCGGCTTCGACGCATGCATCGACCATCGCGATCCCGCCTTCGCGAGCCAGCTGAAGGCCGCCTGCCCGAACGGGATCGACGTGTACTTCGAGAACGTCGGCGGCGCCGTGTTCGACGCGGTCTGGCCGCTGCTCAACAACCACGCGCGCGTGCCGGTATGCGGGCTGATCGCGCATTACAACGACACCGCGCTGCCGGCCGGCCCCGATCGTCTGCCGAAGCTGATGACGACGATCCTGAGCAAGCGCATCCGCATGCAGGGTTTCATCATCCTCGATTACTATGCGACCGGCTATGCGCCGTTCCTGAAGGACATGAGCGAATGGGTCGCGCAGGGCAGCGTGAAGGTGCTCGAAGACGTGATCCCCGACCTGACCGACGCGCCGGCCGCACTGATCGGCCTGCTCGCCGGCAAGAATTTCGGCAAGGTCGTCGTGCGCGTCGGCCCTGACGAACTCGCGTAACCGTTCCACGCATCCGCGGACCGGCGTCGGAAGACGTCGGCCCGCTACGTTGTCGATCGCTTTTTCAAAGGAGAAATCATGGCGCTCTACGTGATGGCCTCGCTGTTTCCGAAACCCGAACACGCGCAAGCCGTCGAGGCTGAACTGCGCAGCATGGTCGCGAAGACGCGCACCGAACCGGGCAATCGCCAATACGACCTGTTCCGCGAAGAGGGCGGCTCGCCGAACCTGCATCTGTTCGAAGTCTACGACGACCAGGCCGCGTTCGACGCACACCTCGCGAGCCCGTACTTCGTCGCGTTCCGCGACAAATCCGCCGACTGGTTCGCGTCGCCGCCGGTGATCAAGGTGCTGAGCGGCATCGACGTCGCGGACTGACGTATCGCGTACCGCGCCCCGTCGCGACGGGGCCGCATGCAGCCGCCGCGCCCGCGCGCGGCGGCGACGACGACACGGCGCATCCATCGCGCCGCTTCCCCACACACCGGCCCCGGAGGCTGAATGGTCACTCTGAACATCAACGGCGAGACCCGCACGGTCGACGCCCCCGACGACATGCCCTTGCTCTGGGTGCTGCGCGATCTCGTCGGCCTGACCGGCACCAAGTTCGGCTGCGGCATCGCGCAGTGCGGCGCGTGCACCGTGCATCTCGACGGCGTCGCCGCGCGCTCGTGCGTGTTGCCGGTCGCGGCGGTCGCGGGCCGCAAGATCACGACGATCGAAGCCGTCGGCGCGACGCCGGCCGGTCAAAAGGTCCAGCAGGCATGGCGCGCACTCGACGTCGTGCAGTGCGGCTACTGCCAGTCCGGCCAGGTGATGGCGGCCGCCGCGCTGATCGCGTCGAACCCGAAGCCGAGCGACGCCGACATCGACGCCGCCATGGCCGGCAACATCTGCCGCTGCGGCACGTACCACCGGATTCGTGCGGCGATCAAGCAAGCCGCGCAGGAGGCCTGACATGTCGCGAGGACTGATCGAAGCAGGCCATGCCGGCGCCGCCATGTCGCGCCGTTCGTTTCTGCGCTTCGGCGTGTCGCTCGGCGCGGCGGCCGGCGGCGGACTGCTGCTCGGCTTCAGCCTGCCGGCCGCGGGCGACGATACGCGGCGCTCGGTGATTGGCGGCGACGCGGACGAGCCCGCGCGGGCGGGCGTGTTCGCGCCCAACGCATTCGTTCAGATCGACCGTAGCGGCCGTGTCACGCTCGTGATGCCGAAGGTCGAGATGGGGCAGGGCGTCTACACCGCGCTGCCGATGCTGATCGCGGAAGAGCTCGAGGTGCCGCTGTCGAGCGTGACGCTCGATCATGCGCCGCCGAACGAAAAGCTGTTCCTCGATCCGCTGCTCGGCGGCCAGTTGACCGGCGGCTCGACGTCGGTGCGCTACGCATGGGAGCCGCTGCGTCGCGCCGGTGCGACCGCGCGCGTGCTGCTGGTATCGGCGGCCGCGAAGCAATGGAACGTCGACCCGGCTGCCTGTCACGCGGAGAACGGCGAGGTGCGCCATCCGACGAGCGGCCGCCGCGCATCGTACGGCGAGCTTGCGGATGCGGCTGCAAAGCTGCCGGTGCCGACAGACGTCGCGCTGAAAAAGCCCGAGCAGTTCAAGCTGATCGGCACGCCCGCGAAGCGCCTCGATTCGCCGGAAAAAGTCGACGGTGTCGCGCAGTTCGGACTCGACGTGCGGCTGCCCGGGATGCTCTATGCGGTGATCGTGAACAGCCCGGTGTTCGGCGGCACCGTTGCGAGCGTCGACGATACGGCTGCGAAGAAGATTCCCGGCGTGCGTCAGATCGTGCGCGTCGACGATGCCGTCGCGGTGGTCGGCGATCACACCTGGGCGGCCAAGCGCGGCGCATCGGCGCTGGTCGTCAAATGGAACGAAGGCGCGAACGCCAACGTGTCGACGAAGGATCTGTTCGCCGATCTCGCGCAGGCGGCCGCGAACGGCAAGGGTGCGGTCGCGCGCAAGGACGGCGACGTCGACCATGCCTTCTCGAACGCGAAGACGCGCGTCGACGCGGTGTACGAACAGCCGCTGCTCGCGCACGCGACGATGGAACCCGTGAACTGTACCGTGCACGTGCGCAGCGACGCCTGCGAGGTGTGGGTCGGCACGCAGGTGCCGACGCGCGCCCGCGACACCGCGCAGCGGATCACCGGCCTGCCTGCCGAGCGCATCGTCGTGCACAACCACCTGCTTGGCGGCGGCTTCGGCCGGCGGCTCGAAACCGACATGATCGGCCAGGCCGTGAAGATCGCCAAACAGGTCGGCGCGCCGGTGAAGGTCGTGTGGACGCGCGAAGAGGACATCCAGCACGACATGTACCGGCCGTGCTACCACGACCGGATCTCGGCCGCGCTCGACGCGAACGGCAAGCCGATCGCATGGCGGCACCGGATCGTCGGCTCGTCGATCCTCGCGCGCTTCGCGCCGCCGGCTTTCAAGGACGGTGTCGATCCCGACGCGGTCGAGGTGGCGATCGATCTGCCGTACGACGTCCCGAATCAGCTGATCGACTACGTGCGACAGGAGCCGCGCCATGTGCCGACCGCGTTCTGGCGCGGCGTCGGGCCGACGCGCAGCACCTTCGTCGTCGAAAGCTTCATCGACGAACTCGCCGCGCAGACCAAAACCGACCCGGTCCAGTACCGGCGCGCGCTGCTCGACAAGACGCCGCGTGCGCGCAACGTGCTCGACATCGCGACGAAAGCGGCCGGGTGGGGCGCGGCGTTGCCGCAAGGGCAGGGGCGCGGCGTCTCGGTGATGCATGCGTTCGGCAGCTTCTTCGCGATCGTCGCCGACGTCGCGGTCGACGACGGTGAAGTGCGCGTGACGCGCGTCGTCTGCGCGGTCGACTGCGGGATGACCGTGAACCCGAACACGATCGAGGCGCAGGTGCAAGGCGGCATCATCTTCGGCATCACGGGCGCGCTGTACGGCGAAGTGACGATCGAGAACGGCCGCGTGACGCAACGCAACTTCACCGACTATCGCGTGCTGCGGATCAACGAGACACCGCCCATCGACGTGCATATCGTGAAGAGCGGCGAAGCGCCGGGCGGGATCGGCGAGCCCGGCACCGCGGCGACGGCCGCGGCCGTCGCGAACGCGATCTTCGCGGCGACCGGCAAGCGGCTGCGCAAGCTGCCGATCGGCAACCAGCTGAAAACGGCCTGAGGGGAGCGGCGACCATGCGAAACCTGAACCTGAGTGCGCGTGCGCTTTGCGCATCGTTGCTCGCGCTGTCGGCACTGGTGACCGCGACGACCGCACACGCGGCGCAAGCGGCGCCCGCCGACAGCGCGCTCGTCGCGCGCGGAGCCTATCTCGCGAAAGCCGGCGACTGCGTCGCGTGCCACACCGCGCCGCGCGGCACGCCGTTCGCGGGCGGCCTGAAGATGGTCACGCCGATGGGTGCGATCTACACGACGAACATCACGCCCGACACGGAAACCGGTATCGGCGGCTATACGGAAGCGGAATTTGCCGACGCGTTGCGCAAGGGCGTCGGGAAGGACGGCCATCGGCTGTACCCGGCGATGCCGTACCCGTCGTACGCGAAGCTGAGGGACGACGACGTGAAGGCGTTGTATGCGTACTTCATGCACGGCGTCGAACCGGTGAAGCAGGCGAACCGGCCGTCCGACATTCCGTGGCCGCTCAACATGCGCTGGCCGCTCGCGTTATGGAACATGGTGTTCCTCGACACGACGCCGTACGCGGACAAGCCTGCGAAGGACGCGATGTGGAACCGCGGCGCCTATCTCGTGCAAGGGCTCGGCCACTGCGGCTCGTGCCATACGCCGCGCGGTGTCGGCTTCCAGGAGAAGGCGCTCGACGAAAGCGGCACGGCGTTCCTGTCGGGCGCGTCGATCGACAACTGGTTCGCGTCGAACCTGTCGGGCGAGCACAATACGGGGCTCGGCCGCTGGAGCGAGGCCGACGTCGCGCAGTTCCTGAAAACCGGCGCAAACCGGCACGCGACCGCGTTCGGCTCGATGGTGAGCGTGATCAACCACAGCACGCAGGAACTGACCGGCGACGATCTGGCGGCGATCTCGCGCTACCTGAAGTCGCTGCCCGCGGCAGGCGGCACGGGCGCGCCCGAGTACCGCTATGATGCGAAGGCGACGCAGGCTGCACTGGCGCGACCGTCGGCCGATCCGGGCGCAAAGGTCTATAGTGCGTACTGCGCGCATTGCCACGGCACGGACGGGCGCGGCTACGCGCCGCTGCTCGCACCGCTCGCCGGCAATCCGAACGTGCTCGAACGCGATGCGTCGTCGTTGATCAACGTGACGCTGAACGGCAGCGACACGCTCGTGATCGGCGGCGTGCCTTCCGCGTATCCGATGCCGGCGTTTGCCGGCCAGCTGAACGACCGGCAGATCGCCGACGTGCTGACGTTCATGCGCGCCGGATGGAGCAACGGCGCGCCGGCCGTGCAGCCCGCGGAAGTCGCGAAGCTGCGCAAGGCGACCGCCGCCGCGCAATGAGTGCCGTGCGGATCGTCGGCGACACCGATCCGCGATCGCATGCCGGCCAGTGCCGGCCGGCATGCCGACCGAACCGCGGGCGACGAGCCCGCACCGAACGCCGCCGCGCGCATTGCGTCGGCGACGCCCCTGATAACCGGCGTGCCGCCGTCCGCGGCGGCACGCTTTTTCGACGTAAAGCAGAGGTGTCTGGATGGCAAACGTGACTTATACGGATACGCAACTCCTGATCGACGGCGAGTGGGTCGACGCCGCGAGCGGGAAGACGATCGACGTCGTGAACCCGGCGACCGGCAAGGTGATCGGCAAGGTGGCCCACGCGGGCATCGCCGATCTCGATCGCGCGCTCGCCGCCGCGCAGCGCGGCTTCGAAGCATGGCGGAAGGTGCCCGCGCACGAACGCGCGGCGACGATGCGCAAGGCCGCGGCGCTGGTGCGCGAGCGCGCCGATACGATCGCGCAACTGATGACGCAGGAGCAGGGCAAGCCGCTGACGGAGGCGCGGATCGAAGTGCTGTCGGCGGCCGACATCATCGAATGGTTCGCGGATGAAGGGCGTCGCGTGTACGGGCGCATCGTGCCGCCGCGCAACCTCGGCGCGCAGCAGACGGTCGTGAAGGAGCCGGTCGGCCCGGTCGCCGCGTTCACGCCGTGGAATTTCCCGGTGAACCAGGTCGTGCGCAAGCTGAGCGCTGCGCTCGCAACGGGCTGCTCGTTCCTCGTCAAGGCGCCGGAAGAAACGCCTGCATCGCCGGCCGCGCTGCTGCGCGCGTTCGTCGACGCCGGCGTGCCGGCAGGCGCGATCGGCCTTGTGTACGGCGATCCGGCCGAGATCTCGTCGTACGTGATTCCGCATCCGGTGATCCGCAAGGTCACGTTCACCGGTTCGACGCCGGTCGGCAAGCAGCTTGCGGCGCTCGCCGGTCAACACATGAAGCGCGCGACGATGGAGCTCGGCGGTCACGCGCCGGTGATCGTCGCCGAGGACGCGGACGTCGCGCTGGCGGTGAAGGCGGCCGGTGGCGCCAAATTCCGCAACGCGGGCCAGGTCTGCATCTCGCCGACGCGTTTTCTCGTCCACAACAGCATTCGCGACGAATTCACGCGCGCGCTCGTCAAGCATGCCGAGGGGCTGAAGGTCGGCAACGGGCTTGAGGAAGGGACGACGCTCGGTGCGCTGGCGAACCCGCGCCGGCTGACTGCGATGGCGTCGGTCGTCGAGAACGCGCGCAAGGTCGGCGCGAGCGTCGAAACCGGCGGCGAGCGGATCGGCTCGGAAGGCAACTTCTTCGCGCCGACCGTGCTCGCGAACGTGCCGCTCGAAGCGGACGTGTTCAATAACGAGCCGTTCGGTCCGGTCGCGGCGATCCGCGGCTTCGACAAGCTCGAGGATGCGATCGCCGAAGCGAACCGGCTGCCGTACGGTCTGGCCGGCTACGCGTTCACGCGCTCGTTCGCGAACGTGCATCTGCTGACGCAGCGACTCGAAGTCGGGATGCTGTGGATCAATCAGCCGGCGACGCCGTGGCCCGAAATGCCGTTCGGCGGCGTGAAGGATTCGGGTTATGGCTCGGAGGGTGGTCCGGAAGCGCTCGAGCCGTATCTCGTCACGAAGTCGGTGACGGTGATGGCGGTTTGACGGTGGTTTGATGAAGGACGGACGCACGCGCCGCCGGTGGGTGGCGTGTGCGGTCAGTGGGGATGGAGTTCTGGTTTGTTTTGGGAGATTCGTGACTTGACATAAGGTGAAAACTGGTCACCCAAAGAAGCTAACTTTAGCTGGCGTTACACCTGCGGAGCCCAAGCCCCGCAAGCGTTAGCGGGTAGCGCCAGCCACCGAAAACCCTGAAGACCCTTGGAAAAAACTTCCAAGGCATGAACCCAAATTGCCTTCGTGCGATCGTCGCGTGAGCTTTCAGCATGCGCAGCTGCGATCACTTCGAACGGATCAATTCCCATGATTTCGGCGACGCGGATCGCCGTCTTTTCATCGAAAACGGAACGGCCCGTCCGATAGCCGCTGATGGTAGAGCGGGTGACGCCAAGTGCCTTGGCGGCCGCGTAGTCGGACGGAAGGTCAAGCCGCGCCTTAACGGCGTCGAGCCATTCGACAGTCGTCTTCATAGAAAACCCCTTTGAAATCAATTCAACCCGACGTCAAGGGTAGTTGAACGCTCGACCTTCTGCAACGTATGACGACGTCATACGTACGAGCATTGTTGACTAGTACGAGTTACTTGAACTATTCTCCGGCTGTCGTCCCGGCAACCGGTTCACAACCCCGCCGGTGCTGGAATAGCTACCCAGCCGCCGGGCGACCTTAGTGCAGGAAACCGTTCAAGGGGTTGAACAAGGGGAAGTCAAATGCAGCACATTTCGTTGCAATTTTCACAGCCGCGTTACGACGCGATCACGCTGGCTCAGCAAACCGCAGACGCCGCGTGGCGTGCGCTCATGGATTCCATGCAGTGCTTAGTCCAACTGTGGACTGACCGCACCGCGCTCGCAGGGGCGGGCGCATGAGCACGATCGTCTACGGGATTCTGTCGGTCTCGGGACTCGTGGTGTTGCGCGGTGAGCCAGTCGACATCAAGAACAACGTCGGCATGACGTTCGGCATCCACTGCAACGCGCGCAAGCGCCCGGACGATGAGCAACGCTTTGTTGTAACGAACATCGAAACGGGCATGCGTGCGGGGTGGGGCGCAACGCGCGACGCTGCGATCGCTACGGCCCGGCAGCGGGTGCGGGATGCGATCAAACGCGGCACGTTGGCGCGCACCTTCGAGGCAGGCATGAAAACGCGCGGCGATATTCTCGCGCGTCGCGACAACTCGGTGATGGAGGATGCTGCATGAGCACGATGAACCACGAACTGCGCTCGGAGCTGCGCGCGGCACACGTAATCATCCGCACGGCGCTATCCGTGCTGACGTTCGAACAAAAGATTGCGTGGTCGAACGCAAATGAGCGCGACGGTGTGAGCGGCGAGGGAATTACTCGCGCAGACGAGCGGCAGGCCGCGATCGACGGCCCGGATGCGAGCCGCATGTATCGCGAGCTGAAGTATGCCGACAGGATCATCGCAAACGCTAAGGCGCTTCTGTCGGGCCACCAGTGCGAGCTCTGGGCCTTCGAGATTCAGCGCGCCGGGGTCGCGCTGTCGCACCCGACGCGTGACGACGTGCGCTGCTCGCTGCTCGCTCGTGGTGAGCCGCTTGCGCGCGAGTTGGACGCGATTGCCGATCCGGCTGGTGATCGAACCGTGTGCGTGATTAAGCCGTTGGGAGCACCGTCAGCGGCTGATCTGGCGACGCTGCGCCGGCTGCTCGCCACTGACCGAAGCAATCGCGCCGCGATGTTCCGCGGCGTGCCGCCGGGGGCGACCGTTGGCATTACGGCCGCTGCGCGCGACGTGCTGGCCGAGCGACGGCGACAAATTGACGTCGAAGGCTATACGTTCCGTGCCGACGACGAAAATCGCGCCGGCGCTATGTCGGCGGCCGCCGCCGCTTACGCGCTCATCGGAAGCGGATGGAGCCAAGCCGCAGCGCTCGAATTCTGGCCGGAAGGATGGTCGGGCGAATGCTGGAAGCCTGCCGATAGCCGGCGCAATCTCGTGAAGGCCGCCGCGCTTCTGCTCGCCGAGATCGAGCGTATCGACCGGCAGGCCACAAGAGCAAAACCCGAGGCGAGTATCCCGCAGCCGGCCATGCGCGGCTGAGTCAACGCCGTTTTGAGCGGAGTCTTTATGGTGACGATGAATCGGACTACTAACGTAGTGCGCGACGAATCGGAAGCGATTCGCCGCGAGCTGCATGCCCACAACGAAGCGCAGCGCGCGCAGTATCGCCGCCGAGCGATTGCGGAGAACGCGCGCCGCGCGCGCGAACAAGGTCGCTCGCATCTTTCCATCGCGAGGGCCGCATGACTGACCCCGATATCGAGCTCGCATTGCCGCGGGTCGTGTCGCCCGGCGTGGTTGAGGTCGGGCCGTTCTTTGATCGGCTCGGTAGTGGTGGGTACTTCATCGCGAAGGCCGTGGACGGCCGGCGGGAGTTCCACTGGTACACCGAATACGCGAAGCAGGGAGAGCAGTTCCTGATGACCCGCGATGAAGCATTCGACAACGCGCTCGACGCGGTTGAAATGACCCGCGCTTCGCGTGAGCGCCGCGCAGCATGATCAGCGCGGCGCGCGAGGAACGCGCAGGCGACGGCTCGCGCGATTTTCTGGCCGCCGACCTTGCCGAGTTTGGCATCGGAGCGGGGGTGTTGGTGCCCCCGTTCGTCGTTTACAACCCGCCGCGCACGGCGCGTACTGATCAAGCGAACGCGGCCGCAATGCGCGAGCTGCGACCGCTTCTGGCGCAGATGGCGCGGCGTCGATGGGTGATCCGATAGGGGGAGTGATGAAGCAACCGAAGAACGAAAAGCCGATGCCGCTGTGGGGGATCTGGCTCATCACCATCGTCGGCGTGATTGCGTGGTGCGGGGTGCACCCGGACAACGGCGTCGAGCCTGCATGGCCGATTTCGGCGAAACAGCATCGCGCGTAACGGGAAGCGAGACCGATGATCTACGGTTCCGTGTGCTCCGGCGTCGAAGCGGCGACCGTCGCGTGGCATCCGCTGCGTTGGCGGCCCGCCTTCTTCAGCGAAATCGAGCCGTTTCCGAGCGCTGTTCTCGCGCATCACTACCCGACCGTGCCGAACCTCGGCGATATGACCACGTTCAAGGAATGGCCCGATGCAGCTATCGATCTTCTCGTCGGCGGAACTCCCTGCCAAAGCTTCAGCGTCGCCGGACTCCGAAAGGGACTGGCTGATCCGCGTGGCAACCTCATGCTCACCTATCTTGCCATTGCTGAACGCTACGCTCCCCGCTGGCTGGTCTGGGAAAACGTCCCCGGCGTCCTGTCATCAAACGGCGGAAGGGATTTTGGAACCTTCCTCGGAGGGTTGGCGGAACTCGGGTATGGGTACGCCTACCGGGTTCTTGACGCTCAATTCTTCGGAGTGGCCCAGCGACGCCGCCGCGTGTTCGTTGTTGGATATCTTGGAGACTGGCGACGTGCCGCAGCGGTACTTTTTGAGCGCGAAAGCCTGCTCGGGCATCCTCCGCCGAGCCGCAAAACGGGGCAAGGAATTGCCTCCACCCTTAGCGCGCGCACTAGCCGCAGTGGCGGGTACGGACCCGATCTCGACTGCGACGGCGGCTTGATCGCTCACGCCCTTCGCGGCGAAGGTTTTGACGCGAGCGAAGATGGAACCGGGCGCGGCACGCCGCTTGTCCCGGTTCCGTTCGACACGACGCAGATCACCAGTTCGACAAATCGCAGCCAACCGCGCGCGGGCGATGCTTGCCATCCGCTCGCGGCAAACGCTCACGCGCCGGCGATTGCCTTCGACTGCAAGGCTTCCGGACAGAACGGATTCGGTGTAGGCGAGATTGCGTCAACGATGCGCAGCATGGGCCACGCCGGATCGCATCGGAACGGGGGCGGTCATCTAGCCGTTGCATTCCAATCCAGTCAGTCCGGCGTGCGGCTGGGCGAAGCACACGCGACGCTCGACTCCAATAACGGCTCGCGACGTCACAACGGAGTGGTGACTGGGACGTCCGTGCGTCGCCTTACACCGCGCGAATGCGAGCGGCTGCAAGGCTTCCCCGACGACTACACGCTCATCAATGTGCGCGGCAAGCCGGCTGCCGATGGTCCGCGCTACAAGGCGCTCGGCAACAGCATGGCGGTTCCGGTAATGCGATGGGTCGGCATGCGTATTGAGCTGGTCGACGAGTTCCGCAACGACGCGAGGGCGTGCGCCTGATGTGGGTCTATGCGCGCGACGCTTCGAGCGTCCTGTCTGACATCCCGGAAACGAAGGTGGCGTTTAAGCGCCTGCCGGCGAAGTGGTTCCGGCGCGCCCTGCGCCAAGCAGAGGAAGCCGGTCGCGCCAGCGCGGCGAAACACCCTGTTCCGGGACAGACACTCGCGGATCGCCTATTTGACGTGAGCGAGGCAGCGCGCGCGATCCGTGAATTCCTCGACGAGCATGCCCCTGCGCACCTGCCGGTGCGCCCTGACGCGAACGATCACGAAATCTGCATGAAAGCGCGGCGCATCGCCAATGACGTAGCGATGCGCTCGTACGCGCTGAGCCTCCACGACGCGCTCATCGTGGCGCGCAACGCATGTAGCACGTACGGCATCGACATGCCAGATTGCGACCATCCGGCCGGCCAAATTGCGCGCGTGCGGTGCGAGCTCTGGTGGCGCCGCCAGTTGCGGAAGAAGCATATCCGGATGCTCGAACATAGCAATATCCGCCTGCACTATGTGCATCGCCGCGCTGAGCCATACGCGAGCGACGAGGCGGTGCGCCGACGTATTGCGCAAAACCGGCGCAACACACGCACGCTGGAATCCGTCACGGTCGAAAACGAGCTCGGGCAGCAGTTCACGCTTGCCGAGCTGGCCGCGAAGGGCATGTCGAATAAGGCGCTCAAACGTGGCGAGCTGTTCACGCGACTGCGCGGCCTCGAAGAGCTCGCCGACGACGCCAAGCTGCGCGGCGTGATGTTTACGCTGACCTGCCCGAGCCGTTTTCACGCCGTCCGGACGACCGGCGGCGTAGTTGAGCCGAACCCCGTCTATGCCGAACTGTCGCCCCGCGACGGGCAAGCGTATTTGCGGAAAGTGTGGCAGCGGATCCGTGCCGAACTGAAGCGCGAGGGCGTCGTGTACTTCGGCATGCGGGTCGCGGAGCCGCATCACGACGGCTGTCCGCACTGGCACGGTCTCGTGTTTGCCGACAAGGTCGAGCGCTTTTGCGCCGTGATGCGCAAGCACGGCTTGCGAGACTCGGGCGACGAGCCGGGCGCGCAGCTGCATCGCGTGCGCTTCGAAATGATCGACCGCGCGAAGGGATCGGCGGTCGGCTACGTCGCGAAGTACATCAGCAAGAACATCGACGGGCACGCGGTCGGCGAGCACAAGACGCAGGACGGGTATGTGATCCAAGCGGACATGTGGGACGGTGACGAGATCACTCCGTCGCAGCGCGTCGAAGCGTGGGCGGCGTTGTGGGGCATCCGGCAGTTCCAGCAGTTCGGTGGCGCGCCGGTCGGCGTGTGGCGCGAGCTGCGCCGCGTCAAGGAAGAGGACTTGCCGAGCGAGGAAGAGGCGCCGCGCATTCGCGCCGCGTGGATCGCCGCGCAAAAAACGGACGAGCACGCGGCCGATTGGGCGGAATACTCGCGCGCGATGGGCGGCATTGCGGGCGAAGCGCGCATGGTCTATGTGCGCCATACCGTCGAGCACCGGGAAGGCCGGTACGGCATCGCTCCCGTGCGCGTGCCGCACGGTGTCGAGGCGATCGGTGTCGCACGCATCGTCGACGGGCTTTGCGCGTACTCGCGCGAGACGCAGATTTTCGTGCCGTCGACGCGCTTCGAGTGGCGGGTGGTTCGGCGCGGCGGCGAAGCCGCCCGCCCTTGGACTGGTGTCAATAACTGTACGCGATCGGATCGGTCAGGGGTGGCCGACTCGAGCGCTCGCGCAGCGCGCGCAAGTAGAAACAGCGTCAGCGGGGAAGTGAACGACGCGAAACGGGGTCAACGGAACCTGTAGAGCGAGGAAACCATGTCACGAATGACGATCGACTGTCCATGCTGCGGCGCAGAGATTGAAGCGCGCCATACCGAAGGCATGTCCGCGACGATGCGACGCCTCTATTTCGTGTGCGATGCGTGCGAGTACAGGACGCCGGCCGGGCTGGAAATTCTCTATTCGCTGTCGCCGGCGTCGTCGCCGCGCGCCGACGTGGCGCTCGATGTGCGGCCGTCGCCGCGCCTGCACGGCTACGTCGATTCGCGCACGTCGCTCGGCCTGCTGGAGCGCGCGCAATGAGGTTCACGATTGCCTGTCCGCACTGCGACGCGCGCGGCATCGCGCGATCACTGGAACGGAAAGCGCCCCTCGTGTGGGAAATCGACTACCAGTGCGACAACGTCGTGTGCGGACACACCTACCGCGCACGGCTCGAAATGACGCCCGCCGAGCCGCCGCAACCGCGGCGCCCGGCCGGGGCGCAAATGCGGCTCGACGTATAGCGGCCGCGCGAAGGGGATATCGACGCGATACCGGGGTGATATCGAGTCGATATCGAGTAGATATCGTTTCTATATAGGGGTGAGCAATGATAGTTGTCGTGGGAAATCCGAAGGGCGGCGTCGGCAAATCGACGATCGCAGTGCAGCTCGCGACCGGCATTTCGGCAGCCGGCGCACGCGTTTGGCTCGTCGACGGCGATCGTCAGGAATCGAGCGCGTCGGCGATGGCTGCGCGTTTGCAGGGCAACCGGCCAGCAGTCGCCACGGCAGCCTACTATGACGGCACGACGTTGCATGCCGAGCTGACGAAGCACGCCGGGCAGTTCGATCATGTGGTCGTCGATGCTGGTGGCCGGGATTCCAGCGCGTTTCGGGCGGCCATGATGGCCGCCGATGTGGTCCTCGTCCCGGTCATGCCGCGATCGTTCGACGTGTGGGCGCTCGACGATATGGCCAAGCTGTTGGCCGAGGCGCGTAAGGTGCGCGCGTTGCGCGCGTGCGCGTTCCTCAACTGCGCCGACGTGCAAGGCGCGGACAACCGCGACGCCGAAGCCGTGATCGCAGGCTATGACGGCTTGGAATTGCTCCCGTATCGCATTCACCGCCGCAAGGCGTTTGCCAATGCCAGCGCGGCCGGCCTTCACGTTGAAGAAATGCCGCGCCGCGATCCGGTCGCGTGCGCCGAAATCGAACGTTTGCAAGACGCGGTGTTCGGCGTGGTGTCGGCGGCCGCTACGCGCTAAACGCGATCGAGTCGGTATCGAACGGATATCGACTCGATATCGAAACGATATCTATTTGATAGGGGTTCAAATGTCCATTACGAGAAAACCGACGTCCAATGCAGGCGGGGCAATCGGCGCATTCATCGCCGGCGCGCCGGACGCCCGTGCCGAAACGCCGGTCACGCCGAGCGGCAGGCCTGCCGCACGCCGGCCGAAAGTGAAAATCAGCATCGATATCGATCCTGACCTGCTCGCCCGCCTCGATCAGGTCGCGCAGGCGTCTGGCGTGTCGCGGAATGCCGCGCTCGCGCTTGGCGCGTCGTGGCTGATCGATGATTTCGAAGGCCGGACGGCCCGTCGGAACGGATAAGGTCGACTGCGCCGGTCCGCGTCACAGGACGGCGCGTGATTTTTGTCCGTTTACGCGTCAAAGCGCATCAATTTCCCGCCATGTGAAATCGCCGAAACCCCGCGCCGGCGGGCGTTTACGGGGATCGTGGCCGGTGCATCAAAAACGGCCCCTTTAGCGAAGA